>JANLSL010000426.1:0-2957 GCA_031362385.1 Alphaproteobacteria bacterium
GCCGCGCCAAGTGTTGATTGAGGCTACACTTGCTGAAGTATCACTCAACGATGATTTGCGCTTCGGATTACAGTGGTTTGCCGACCTTGGGGACAATCAAATTACCTTCTCACAAGGTGACAAAGGCGCAATCGGGCAAAAGTTCCCGGGGTTCTCAATTATCTATAGTGGGCGCACTGACGCGCGCGCCGTGTTGAATGCCCTCGAGGGCGTCACAGATGTCAATGTGATCTCCTCGCCTAAACTGATGGTTTTGAACAACCAATCGGCCGTCTTACAAGTGGGCGATGAAGTTCCTGTGCCGCGCCAGTCGGCTCAGAGCACGCAGGGTGGCAACGCTCCAATCGTAAATTCAATCGAATACCGAAGCACGGGTGTTATCCTCACCATCAAGCCACGCATCAACGATGGTGGATTAGTTTATCTCGATATCACCCAGGAAGTTTCCAACGTCGCTGAGAACAATTCATCAGGAATTGATGCGCCCATTATCAACCAGCGGCGCATTTCATCCTCAGTCGCCGTTAAGGATGGTCAGACAGTGGCCTTGGGTGGGCTGATTCGCTCAAACAGCAGCAAGACCTTTTCTGGTTTACCGGTGTTGAGCAAAATTCCTGTTTTAGGCGCGCTGTTCCGCGATAATAGTGTTTCTAATCGCAAGACCGAGCTTATCGTCATGTTGACCCCGCGCATCATAGCCGATTCAGACCAACTCAAGAGTGCAATGCAAGATCTTGAAAAGCAGTTCAAAAATATCTTCCCGGTCCCGATCGCTGCAAAGAATGAATAATTATAGGTTTACTGCGCGCAGGGTAGGGCTGGATCAACACCTTGCATTCGACCCCACGACAAAAGCTCATACGGCGCATAATCGGTGCGTGTCATTCGGATGCTTGCGCCAAACCGTGTTGGATTTAAACCGGGACGCGTGACCGTCAGATCGAGTCTGAGCGCTGCACCTGAGCCATCGGAGCGCGTTAACACAATCTCGCCCGTAGTTGCCGGGTCAGTGGGGGGTATGGTCCAACTTAAACCAAGCCAGTTATTGGTTTGGGCCCAGGTGTAAATATCTAAAATATCTTGTGACGCAACTTGAAAATTCACAATCAGTGAATCGCCATAGACTGTGAACACCGGCGCCATGCAGGCAAACAAGTTGTCCGTCATGCCGCGCACCTGTCGCAGCTCACCCAAAGTTTCAAAGGCCGCATTTCGTGGCCCATACGATTTACCAAGCGCTTGGTACTCTAGCCGCTCAGCGCCGTTCGTAAGCGCCGTATCATCAGGGTCACGCCAATCAATAATCGCGGCTGCCAGCTCAGATGCTTTGGCGGCAGTCAGCCCGCGCCCAGCAAAAGCTGCAGAGATCACCGCTTCATCTGCTTCATTGATGTCAATTCGTCCGGATTCATCGCTCACACGCGCGATAACCAAGTCGCCATCGATGGAAATATTCTGAACTGTATTTTGGGCTGCAAGGCTGCTGTCTGCCAAAAAAGCGTAGACGAGCAACTCGATAGCGCTTTTGGCACGTAAGGAAGCCTGAAGCGCCAGAGAATCCCCAGCATTACGCTGCGCATCCACCAATACGGCACGCGAAATACCTGCGGCGATGACTGATAAAACAACTAGAAACAAAACCGTAGCAAAGAGGGCGTAGCCAGGTGACCCTTTAGGGGTCCTTCCCTGTGCGCCACGCTTCAGCTTTTGGTACTTTAGTGTTTGCATAAGACATCCCAGTGAAGTTATCCAAGCTGAGTATGGGCTTTTTAAAGTCGACGCGTGCAAGCCTGCCTACAATCGCTCTACGCACAGTGAATTATTAATTTGTGTGAGACGGCCATAAAACTTCAGTGTTGACATGCTCCCGTCCAAGTAGTCTGATTTAGATATTACAATAAGCTCAAGACGTGGGGGGATGTCTTGAGCATAAATGAGTAAGCCAACCTCCGATTTTGGAACTGTCAGCCCAAGCGGGCGTTTAACAAACGCCGATGACCGCAGATAACTGCGGCGTCATAGCTGTTGACCGAGCACTAATGCTCGGTCTCGGATTGGGTCTGGGGTATGAGCGAGGGCCAACGTCGCGCTCGGATATTTGATCGTGCTGTAGCAATTGCAGCGCTGGCTTTGCTGTGTGTCTTTGGCCTGACGACAGCAGCACTCACGGGTCCTGCCGATCCGTACAAAGAAACTTATGAATATGACGAACTTGGACGCTTAAGAAGCTCGACCTACGATTCAGGTCCTGGCGGCGCGCCAATGCTCGAGCAGTACGAACTTGATCCTGCGGGGAATCGTCTTTCAAAAAATGTATCAGGAACGCAAGTAAGGGCGTTGCTCGCGCAAGGGGCCACAACAACGCTGTGGGAAGGGGCCCCCGGTCTTTTATCATCGGCGCAGGTTAAAATCACACGCACTGGCGGTATCGGTTCACAGAATGTTGTGACGTACGAGCTGGTCTATCTGACGCCAGGAACTGACCAAGCCGATTTCAACTTTCAATCGCCTCAACTAAAACTGCCAAATTATGACCCCGCGACACGGCAAGGGACCATTACATTTGCTCCGCAAGATACACAGGCGGTCGATATTGTGCTGCCGGCTGCTGACGACGGCATCAATGAACAAAATGAGAAGTTCGGCATAAAAATTGTCTCGGTCACAAATTCAGCAAGCATTGATAGTTTCAATCGTCAGGTAGACTTTACGATTAAGAATGACAACGTCGTTTATATTTCTCTGGAAAGCGTCACAACCAAGAATGAAGGCCAGACCGCAACGCTGCGTTTGACGCGCAGTGGCAACAACTCCGCAGCTTTAGCAAATATCGTTGGGTATAGTACGGATCAGGCCGATGTGCCCTATCCAGAAGCTCAAGCTGAGCCTGGCGAAGATTTTGCAGGTGTACAGTATGCTGAGGTCGGTTTTGCAGCAGGTTCCGCCACAGCAAACAT
>JANLSL010000434.1:0-4873 GCA_031362385.1 Alphaproteobacteria bacterium
ATCGACCCGCGAAACGCGGCTTGCCCCATGGCAACAAAACTCCAACAATACGCGACATGAAAGTCGCACGTAAAAAATGATCGTCGAACATAGCACAGAACGTTGCAGCAGCAACACTCGCAATTGGCGAAACATTTCGACACATCAAGGGCTTGCGCGAAGGCCCAAAAGTTTTTTATGAGATGAGTATGAACCGTGTATCAAAAGTTCTTTTGACCACGCAGGCGCTGCAATCGTAACGCCAAGTATCAGCGCGACCGACAAAAGAACTTTTGATGCACGGTTCATACTCATCTCATAAAAAACTTTTGGGCCCTCGCGCAAGCCCTTGATGTGTCGAAATGTTTCGCCAATTGCTAGGGTTGCTGCTGCAAGGTTCTGTGCTATGTTCGACCACCATTTTTTACGTGCGACTTTCATGTCGCGTATTGTTGGAGTTTTGTTGCCATGGGGCAAGCCGCGTTTCGCGGGTCGATCACAGCCTTAATTACGCCTTTCAACGGCTATGCCGTGGATGAAAAGGCATTTCAAGCTTTTGTCGATTGGCAAATCAAAGAAGGGACGCACGGCTTGGTGCCCTGCGGGACGACCGGGGAGAGCCCGACGTTGTCGCACGAAGAACACAAGCGTGTTGTCGAATTGTGCGTTGAAGTTGCCAAGGGCCGAGTGCCAGTGATCGCCGGGGCTGGTTCGAACTCCACCTCTGAAGCGGTCGAGCTGACCAAGCACGCCAAAAAGGCAGGTGCTGATGCAGCGCTCGTGGTGACACCATATTACAATAAGCCGAATCAAGAAGGGCTGAAGCTGCATTACCGCGCCATCGCTGATGCCGTCGATTTGCCGATCATCATTTATAATATTCCAGGGCGAAGTATCATTGATATGTCGGTGGAAACGATGGCCGAGTTAGCCAGGCACCCCAATATCGTCGGTGTTAAAGATGCGACGGGCGACATGGCGCGCCTGACGCGTACGCGCCTGGCCATCGGCGATGAGTTTCGCCAATTATCTGGCGATGATGGCTCGGCGCTTGGCTTTTTGGCGCATGGCGGGGTGGGTTGTATTTCAGTAACCTCCAATATTGCTCCACGGCTCTGTGCCCAGATGCATGACAACTGGACGCTGGAAAGCACCGAAGATATCGCCCGCATTCGCGATATCCTGCACCCATTGCATGATGTTTTGTTTTGCGAACCTAGCCCTGCACCAACCAAATACGCCGCCCATTTATTGGGCAAGTGCCAAGCCGATACGCGCCTGCCTATCGGGCCGCTGACGATGAAAAGCAAGGCCCGGATTGAGGAAGCGATGCGCGGTGCTGGCTTGTTGGCCGACTAGGCAGGGTGCGGCAGAAGCACAGCGCACACGATGGCGAAATCATCCCTGATCTCTCACGGCCGGGTTGCTGAGAACCGCAAGGCTCGCTTCAACTATTCTATCGAGGATACGCTCGAGGCTGGAATCACGCTTGTGGGCACTGAGGTTAAATCGCTGCGCCTCGGCCGTGCAACGATATCCGATGCCTTTGCCCAAGCTGAGGGCCGCGAGATGTTTCTGATCAACTGCCATATTCCGATGTACCCCGGCGGCGGCAAGGTTCAGCACGAAGAGATGCGCAAGCGCAGGCTTTTATTGCACAAAAAGCAGATCGATAAATTGTCGGCCTCGGTTCAGCGCGATGGCATGACGCTGGTGGCGCTGGCGTTATACTTTAACGACAAAGGCATTGCCAAAGTTCAGCTTGGGTTGGCCAAGGGCCGCAAACACCAAGATCGGCGCGAAGCTATCAAAACGCGCGAATGGAACCGGCAAAAATCGCGCGTGATGCGGGATAAGGGTTAAAACGATGGGAGAGGACCCCGAACTCATCGGTAAGGTCAAAGACAAACTGGTTCGCACCAAGGAGCAATGGGCGAAAGACGGGCGCGGCCTGACGGGCCAAAGGGCCAAACCAACCGAGCGCCTGCCGCCAGGCCAACGCCTGACAAAAGATTTCCCGGTGCTAGATTTGGGCGTGCAGCCCAACCTCACTCAAACTGAGTGGAGCTTGAGTGTCGGTGGGCAGGTGAAGAACACGATCAAATGGTCGTGGGCTGATTTGATGGCGCAGCCGCAGCAAGAGTTCACCAATGACATCCACTGCGTCACGACGTGGTCGCGGTACGACAATGTGTGGCGCGGCGTGGCGATGCGTACTTTTTTGCAAGCCGTGCAACCATTAGCCACGGCCAAATTTTTGATGGTCAAAAGCTACGATGGCTATTCCACCAATGTGCCGTTAGCCGATGTGGACCGCGATGATGTTTTTCTGGGCCATACCTGGAATGGGGCTGGCCTGACGCGCGATCATGGTGGGCCCGTGCGCCTCGTGGTTCCGCATTTGTATTTTTGGAAAAGTGCCAAGTGGATCAGGCACATCACTTTTATGGACAAAGACCAACCCGGTTATTGGGAAGTACGCGGCTACCACATGCGCGGCGATCCGTGGCCCGAGGAGCGGTATAGTTAAGGGCATTATCTCGAGAAGTGGGCTTCCACGTGGCGTGGAAAACGCGACCACCTAAAGCATTCCCTCGATCAGGCTCATCGTCGAGGGCGCAGATGTTGGGATAATGCGCGTCAATTTCAGCCCGGCGGCAGTATAAATGCGCGCGAATTCTTCGGCGGTGCGTTCGTGCCCATTGAGCAACGCCATAATGCCGACATCCAAGGCTTTGTTAGGGTCGGGTTCGTTACCCGGTCTGATGACTGCATCCACAGCGACCACCTTTGCAGTTTTGCTCATCGCCGCCGCGCAATTTTTGAGAATGCGAATGGCGGTGGCATCATCCCAATCATGCAAAATGCGCTTAAGCACATAAATATCCCCGCCCGCCGGTACGGCCTGAAAGAAGTCACCTGCCGTCATATCGCAACGTGCGCCAAGCCCAGCGTCTTTCACATGATTGGGTTGGCCCAGCACATAGGCTTGGTCAAACAATACGCCATGAAGTGCAGGGGACGATTTTAAAAGTACGGCAATGAATCCGCCGCGCCCGCCACCAACATCAACCACCACTTTGGCATCGCCAAACGGATACGCTGCGGCCACGGCGGCATTCTCAGGGCCTGATTGTTTAGCCATGGCGGCATCGAAGCGGGCGCCGACGTCTGGGTGCGCGGCAAAGTAGTCAAAAAAATCCGCACCATGGGCTTTGGTGAAGGCAGGCTCGCCCGTTTGAATGGTATGTGGAAATTCCCGGTACACATCCCACATCACATCTTGCCATGATTGGCGTACTGAATCGCGCATCGAGCCCGGTACATCGGTGCGCAACAAATTCGATATCTCGGTGTTTTGGAATTTGCCCAGCGCATCTTCAACGAAAATGTCGTTAGCAGCCATGTAGCGCAACATGCGGTACAGCGCGCTTTCGTTGCTGCCCGTCAGCTTGGCAATGGCGGAGGCATTCAAACGGCCGTGGCCCGTTTCAATTACATCAGCCACACCAAGTTCAGCGGCAATGCCGATACAACGCGCCAACATCACTTGGCCGGTAATGCGCAACAGAGCAAGGTGAGGGGGGACGTCAGTCATGCGGTTAATTATCGTTTGCTTTTTTGTTTAGCTGGCCACCACTCTAATCGCTGATCGATACGATACGGGCTGGAATGTGATACTGTGATTCGATTGCCATCGGGGTGATCAGGATTGAACAGCAGATTTGTTTCGGGAATTATAGCACACGGCACACGCAAGATGGCGCTGTGCCCCGAGTTTAGCCATTTGTCACCAATACTTCGCGATAGGTCTGTGCGCTCTCGCCAATCGATTGGAAGTTCGCTTTCGACGACGTCTTCGATTTTAACATCATCGGGGATGTCAATTTCCAACAATTGGTACCCAGATGGAATGTCCTCGAGACCAAGATCTAGGTGGACCAGAATTTCCAACAGAGATGTAGACGCGCAGCTTGAGAGATATACAACGGCTGACCCCTTGTGATGCCAGCGACCGGATGCAACCGTTCCACCAAAGCCATCAAGTGAGGTGTGATTGCTGAGGCGCCAGCCTTTCATGTTGGCAGTGCCTTACGCATAAACGCCGTCATCAATGGCGTAGAGGCGCTCCTCAATATCGCGTGCCCCAGCTTCAGTTCCGATCATGTCGATTGGCGTGCGTCCTTGCAAAGCTTTGAGTGGTTTTCGCAGCCAACGCATTGCCTTATCCTGGTCACCAAAGACTGTTTCGGCAAAGGCCACGATATAAGCCACGCGCAAGGCACGGTCTGATTCCTCTTTTGTGAGAAGCTGGCGACGCGCTTTGCGATGAGCTAAAGTTCGGCGTGGCATCACGAGCGGATGGAGTTCCGAATCCGTCATTTGGGCTTTTGCCTTAAGCCCTTCAAATTTTTGAACGGAAAGACCGCGTTCGGCGAGTGCTGCCAAATCCTTGTCCGAGCTCAAGCCCGGAACGCTAATGATTTGGCTTACTTTGTCGAAAATTAACTGCCCCTGATGGGTCATCGTCACTCCTTAGGCAATATGCCTGGCAATATGCCCATATTATGGCGGCATTTTGCCAAAATCGCAAGGCGCTCAAAGCCTGATTCTAGCACTCGGTTCTTCATGACGTCGCGGCAAGGGGCATGAAAGCTAGCTACCTCTTGCAAGCCCGCTCTGGTTGCCGGAGACTGATACCCCGTATAAATTTTGTCTGTCGTCTATAGAGGGAACACCCACACATGAAACGCACCATCGCACTTCTCGCGGCCGCTTTAACCCTGACCATCGGAGCAACCGCCATGGCCGCCGACGCCTACGACTACTCATTCGAAACCATCGAGGGCAAACCAATGCCCATCAGCGAGTACAAGGGCAAAGCCGTGTTGGT
>JANLSL010000445.1:0-2201 GCA_031362385.1 Alphaproteobacteria bacterium
TTTCTTAGCTGTTTTCACAATGCGTGGGTCAGTCGTATAGACGCCGTCCACATCGGTATAAATATCGCAGCGATCGGCTTTCAACGCGGCTGCCAGGGCCACAGCCGTCGTGTCAGACCCACCACGGCCCAACGTTGATAACCGATTGTCTGGCCCAACGCCTTGAAAACCAGCAACGACAGGAACCTCACCGCGCTCCATGCGGATAATCAATTCCTCGGCCTTGATCTCGACAATACGCGCCTTGCCATGGGCATCGTCGGTCATAATTGGAATTTGCCAGCCCTGCCATGAGCGCGCATTCACGCCCAACTCTTGCAGGCCAATGGCTAAAAGCCCGGTTGTGACTTGCTCGCCCGTTGCCACCACGGTGTCGTACTCGCGCGCATCATGCAGCGAAGCCATTTGGGTGCAGTAGTCGACCAATTGATTGGTCACGCCAGACATGGCCGATACCGTCACCGCAACTTGGTTGCCACGGTCGACTTCAGCTTTAACTTTGCGCGCAACGTTCTTGATGCGGGCAATATCACCCACCGACGTGCCGCCGAACTTCATCACTATGCGCGCCATCGCTGCGCACCTAACCTAGTTAGAGTCAAAGAGACTATCAGGCCCCACCAGAGGCGCGCATACATAACCAAAAGGCTGCAGGCTCACAAGGTTAAGAAAACCTGGAGTGGGATTGCCTTAACCCCTCGAAAACAAGTCATTTTCTTGGGCTGTGGGGCCAGCCTATAATGGACCCACAATAGATGGGACAACAAGATGAGTGCCGCGCACGCGCAGCCAACCACGGCCCTGCCCGAGGAAGTTGCTAAATTCTCGGCCATTGCTGACGAATGGTGGGACCCCCAAGGTAAGTTTAAGCCGCTGCATAAATTCAACCCAGAGCGCATCAGGTTCGTGCGCGATCGCATGGCCACCCACTTTGCGCGAGCACTTTCCGGGCCCGCTGCCTTTCAGGGACTTCGTCTGCTTGATATTGGCTGTGGCGGTGGCCTGATCGCCGAGCCCCTGGCGCGGTTGGGGTTTAGCGTCACTGGTATTGATGCATCAGACAAAAATATCGGCGTCGCAAAACTTCATGCCGAGAAGTCGAGCCTCGAAATCAGGTATGATTGTAAAACACCTGAGCAGCTACTTGAAATACCACAACGCTACGATGTTGTGCTGGCGCTGGAAGTTGTCGAGCACGTTGCTGATGTTGATGTGTTTCTCCATGCCGCGGGCCAATTGGTTGCACCTGGCGGGGCCCTCATTGCCGCGACGCTGAACAGAACGCTAAAGTCACTCGCGATGGCAAAGATCGGCGCTGAATATGTTTTGCGCTGGTTGCCGATCGGTACGCACGACTGGCGTAAGTTTGTGCGGCCCAGTGAATTAGCTGCAGGCGTTCGCTCTGCTGGTCTCGTGGTTCAAGACCTCAAGGGCATGAGCTACGATATGTTCCGAGATCGCTGGCTCATCTCTGACGACCTCGATGTCAACTATATGATGCTGGCCACGCGCGCCTGAGGCATCTCGATTAGGAAAGCTTGCGCTTTTTGGGCCACGGCACCGCGACCACGTTGATACCTTCGTCAGTCAGGTCTTGGGCTTCTTTGGGTGTGGCATCGCCGTAGATGGCGCGCTCAGGGGCTTCGCCATAGTGAATTTTACGAGCTTCGTCAGGGAACTTATCGCCGACGTTGTCGAAGTTTTTCTCGATCGTCTTGCGCAACTCGTTAAAGGCTTCGGTCATTTTCTCGACCGCATGCACCACTTCAGGACCAGCTGCGGGAGTTTCAACTGGGGCAGGCACTGATGCTTCGGGTGCTTTGCCCTTCTTTTTTGACGTTGTAATACGCGGGGACTGAATCGCCTTTTGCACCTTCGTGCTGCCACACGCAGGACATGTCACATGGCCAGCCTTCACCAGCTTGGCCGCAACGGTTGAGTTGCGAAACCATGAATCAAAGCAGTGGTTTTTGTCACAGATCAGGTCGTAGACGATCATCACAAGGCCATTGTTGTTGGTGCTGATCTAAGGCTCTGTCACACAAGTTGCAAGGATCGGTAAAGATCACCTCAGATTTGGGGTAACCCAAAACGAGCGTTGAGTCCTAGTGGTCCGATTCTAACATTCGCATCCCATTCCGGATTGCGACCTTGCGAATGTTAGAATCATGAGGACCACTAGCAAATATATGGTTTTAGTG
>JANLSL010000453.1:0-5280 GCA_031362385.1 Alphaproteobacteria bacterium
GTCTTTCGTCGTTATTACGATCAATACCCAGCTGTCTTGCTGTGGGACATTGTGTACTTCGATGGCGTGCGTAAAGGTGTCAGCAGTATGCCCACCGTTGGAAGCTGGATCAGGTGGGACGGCATTACAAAGACTGACTGAGTTTACAACTTCTCGGCAATCTCAAGTGCCGCGCGCTCGCCTGACTCCATTGCTCCTTCCATGCCACGATTGGTCACGGCCGTGTGCTCGCCCGCGAAATGCATGCGCCCGCGTGGCTTACCCAGCTCTTTGGCAAAGCGCGTAATTTGCCCCGGTTGCCAATAGGCATAAGCACCACCGGCAAACACATTTCGATTCCACGACCATGTTTTAACGTGCTTGAGCGCACCCTTGGTGGAGGGGCGCATAGCGGCCAACTCGCGCAAAATAAAAGCCACAGCATCTTCTGGCGCCAGCCGATCCATAAACTTGGCCATGGCGCCATTGATGAACGAGAGACAGGTTGTCACTTCAGCCGGATCAGACGGATTGTTTTTCAGCGCCATAAAGCGGCCAGGTGCGCGGTCGGTCCACATGCTGGGCGGCAGGCCATCCATCTCCCAGTATTTCTTGGTGGGCTGGAAGTGCACTTGAAACACGGGCGTATAGTCCAATCCGGCCAAGCCCTCAGCCTGCAGGCCCGTCAAACCCGGCTCAATGCGCACCAAGCGCAACGCCGAGAACGGCAGGGCGCACAGCACATATTTGGCTTTCCATGTGCGCCCATCGCGCGCTTCGACTTCAATGCTATCTTTATCTTCGCGGATCGATATCACGTGCGTCTTCATTTGAATTTCAGACTTCACACCCCGCGCCATGGCCTCAGGGATACGTTGGTTGCCGCCTTCACCCGCCTTAGCGCCGCTGCCATCACCCAGTGAGGCATTCATTTGGCCAACGCGGTCGATTTGGAAGTGCATCAGCACCGACATATCGTATTCGGAATAGCCGTAGCTCAGGTTTGTGCCCACGCCCAACCTGATGGCTTCATCTGTCACGCCCTTCCGGCGCAAAAATTCGTGGCTGGAAATATCCCACTGGGCGTATTTGGGGTCTTGCCACGACTCAATATCGGGCAGGGGGTTGTCTTTGGAGTAGTAAGTGAATTGATACAGATGTGCCGGGATCTTTTTTTCCGCTGCCGAGAATGGATTGCGCGGATGCGTGGCCCAGTCTTCGAGTTTAATGCCTTGGCCGTAGAGGTGGAACATCAATTCGCCCGGGCGCGGTTCAGTGCGTAGCCGCTGCGGGACCAACTTCACACTGTACTTGTTGGCCGCATCAATGAGGCGGGCATAGCCCGCACCGATGCCGCTACCGCCCATTTCTGGTGCGCCGGGGATATCTTTATCTTTGGCCGTAAACAGCCGTCCGCCGATGCGATCTGTGCCTTCAAGCACCGTCACCTTGGCGCCCAGTTCCTCCAAGATCAGCGCGGCATTAAGGCCCGAAAGCCCTGCGCCAATAACAATCACATCGCTTCTTGTCGCGGCCCTGGTAGTTGCAGCCTGTGCGCCTCGCCCAGCCAATGCAGTTGTCGCGGCGGCAGCTGTGGCCAGCGCGGTGCGTCGTGAGATGTTTGATGGTGTCATGACATTCTCCTGCGGCGCCATCCTGCCTTGCTGCTGTGCGTGGGGAAAGCAAAACCAATGTTGACTTGCCGCAAATAGGCGGGCGAGGCAATCTGGCCACATGGACACTGCTTCAAGCCTACATACGTCTGGGTATCGGACCGAAGAGCCATACCCAAGGCGTTTTCACCGGGCCCTCAATCCGCGCCATATGGCGCTCGCGCTGGCTGCACAAGGGCTGGTCGCGCCAGATTTTGATAAGCCTTACTCATATATGGAGTTGGGCTTTGGCCAGGGTGTCTCGCTGGTGCTGTTGGCGGCGGCCAATCCGCATGCCCAATTCTATGGCATTGATCTGTTGGCTGAGCATGTGGCCCACGCGCGCGGTTTAGCGGACGCGGCTGGCCTCACCAACCTTCACGTTCACCAGATGAGTTTTTCCGACGTCGATCACCAAAAGTGGCCGCATTTTGATGTGATCGCGGCCCATGGGGTGTGGTCATGGATTACAGCACCACTGCGCGCTGAAGTTCTGCGGTTTGTCGATGGGCACCTGAACCCGGGCGGGCTGTTTTATCTCAGTTACAATGCGATGCCTGGCTGGGCAGCCATGGAGCCAGTGCGGGCTCTGATGAAACGTGTGTTCGACGCCACGCCAGGAACATTGGATGTGCGGGTGAAGGCAGCATTGCAACATGCGCGCGCACTTGAGGATTCGCAGGCGCTGTTCTTTCGTGCCAACCCATCACTTTCATTTCGCTTAAAACATTTGGAATCACAAAGTACTACCTACATGGCCCATGAGTATTTTAACGAGGCATGGAAACCATTTCAGTTCGATGAGGTTGCCGATAGTGCGCTCACAGTTGGTTTGACGTTCGCGGCCTCGGCGACGCTGGAAGACAACGTCAAAGATTTAACCGTGCGCGCCGAGGCTCGCCCCCTTTATGATGCGGCGAAGTCCATGCGCGAGCGCGAGGTCCTGAAAGACTTTTTATTGAACAAGCAATTCCGGCGCGATCTTTATGTGCGGGCCCCGCGTGTTCTTGATGACGGGGAATTAGATAAGGTCCACGCAGCATCACGGTTCACCGCGCTCATGCCAGCGTCAGGCTTGGCTGAGGCGCAGTTGAAAACTGAAGTGATGTCGTTGAAACTCAATTCGCCGATTCATCAAGCCTTGGTGATAGCATTACAAGATGGACCGCGGTCGATTTCAGAGTTGCGCGCAATGCCGGCACTGGCCGGGCTTAACCCCAATGCGGCATTCGGAACACTCTTTCTGCTCGCGGCACTGTACGCGGTAGCACCCGCAGTCTCTGATCAAATTGCGATAGCTGCCGCGCTCGCGGTTAATCGTATGAATACAGAAATTGAACGTCGCACAGGTACGTCTGGCAGCATTAACGCGCGTGCTTCAGCCATCGTGGGGGGCGGCGTTACCGGGCCTTAAATATCCAAAACACCCGCAAACTGTGCGCGTTCTTGAATAAACTTAAAGCGCTCTTCGGGTTTGCGGCCCATCAGTTGTTCAACCAGTTTGGCAGTGGCCTTGGCGTCGGCGCGTTCTTTGGGGTCCATGGCGTCAGGCAAATGAACGCGCAGCAATACGCGCTTGCTGGGGTCCATGGTGGTTTCCTTCAGCTGTGCGGGTGGCATTTCGCCGAGGCCTTTAAACCGGCTGACTTCGACTTTGGCGCGGGCATCAAACTTGGTCTTGAGAAGGTGCTCTTTATCGGCATCGTCCTTGGCATAGATCGACGTGCCTTTTTGCGTGAGCCGATACAGCGGGGGCATGGCCAAATACAAATGGCCTTTCTCAATCAATTTGGGCATCTCGCGATAGAAAAACGTCATCAACAAACTGGCGATATGCGCGCCGTCGACGTCGGCGTCGGTCATGATGATGATTTTCTCATAACGAAGTTTGGCTTCATCGAATTTATCACGAATGCCGCAGCCCAAGGCTTCGATCAAATCTTGCAGTTCCTGGTTGGCGCGCAGCTTTTCATCGGTTGCTGAGGCAACATTGAGAATCTTGCCGCGCAACGGCAGTATCGCCTGGGTTTCGCGACTACGCGCTTGCTTGGCCGAGCCGCCTGCTGAATCGCCCTCGACGATAAACAATTCAGTGCCCGCCGCTTCGGCCTTGCTGCAATCAGCCAGTTTGCCGGGCAGGCGTAGTTTTTTAGTAGCAGTTTTCCGGGTGAGGTCTTTGTCTTGCTTTTTGCGTAGGCGGTCTTCGGCATTTTGAATAGCGAGGTCGAGGATAATCTCGGCAGTTGCCGTGTTACCTGATAGCCAGTGATCGAAGTGATCTTTTGCCACCAGCTCGGTGAGCCGCGATGCATTGACCGATACCAATTTTTCTTTGGTTTGGCCTTGGAACTGCGGGTCGCGGATGAAAATCGACAGCATCATGCAGCTGCCGCCCCACAGGTCCTCGCCCGTGACGATGCCACCTTTTTTGTTGCCGACCATCTCGGCATAGGCCTTTAAGCCCCGCAGGAGTGCTGTTTTAAAACCTTGCTCGTGGGTGCCGCCTTCGGGCGTGGTGACGGTATTGCAGTATGAATTCAAAAAACCTTCGCCGTCTTCAGGCCAGCACATGGCCCATTCCACACGGCCATCATCTTCGCTGGATTTGGCGTTGCCCGAGAAAATCGCATCAGCGACTTTTTTGCGCCCCGTTGTCGCGTGGGCTAGGTAATCAGTCAGGCCGTTGGGGAAATGAATTTCTTCTTGCTCGGGCACGTCTGGAATGCCTTTGAGCAATGACTTGTCACACGACCACTTAATCCGCACGCCCTCGAACAGGTATGCTTTCGAGCGCGCCATTTTGTAGGCGAGGGTGGGTTTGAAAGATGACTTGTCGCCAAAGATTTGTGGATCGGGATGAAATGTAACAGTCGTGCCGCGCCGGTTCGATGGGCCAACCTTCGCCAGTTTGCCCTTGGGCGCGCCGCGCGAGAATTTTTGCTGCCAGGCCACCCGTTCACGCGAAACTTCGACAGTGAGATGATCTGACAGGGCGTTGACCACGCTGACGCCGACACCGTGCAACCCGCCCGAGGTTTGGTAGACTTTGTCGGAAAATTTCCCGCCCGAATGCAACGTCGTCATAATCACTTCAAGCGCTGATTTATTTTTGAACTTGGGGTGTGGGTCAATGGGAATGCCCCGTCCATTGTCTTTAATCGTGACTTCGTTGCCTGTGCCCAGGTGCACCTCAATAATCGAGGCATGGCCAGCCACGGCTTCATCCATGGCGTTATCCAGGACTTCGGCGATCAAGTGATGCATCGCGCGCTCGTCCGTGCCGCCGATATACATGCCGGGGCGACGGCGCACGGGCTCTAGGCCCTCAAGAACCTCGATGTCTTTGGCGGTATATCCGCTATTTTTTTTCGCTGATTGGAAAAGGTCGGCCATGGCGTCATTATAGGGGGATGAATGATTCTGGAGCTACATAAGGTATCTAAGTTCCTGATAAACCACAAGATGTTGGGTTAGTTCTCATGAATAGTCAAAATAAGCAGCCTGAGGCGCCCAGCGGCGAGCTTTCGCTGCGGGTTCTCGCAATGCCAGCTGATACCAATCCGGCTGGTTTTATCTTCGGCGGATGGGCGGTGGGCCAGATGGATATGGCCGGCGCCATGCATGCGGCTGCGTATACCGGTACGCGGGT
>JANLSL010000455.1:0-7226 GCA_031362385.1 Alphaproteobacteria bacterium
CACATCAGGTGCAGCACCAGGTGTGCTGATTTGGACCGACATCATGGGCCTGCGCCCCGCGTTTCGCGACATGGGCCGCCGCTTAGCCGCCGAGGGTTATGCTGTGCTCACACCCAACCCCTTTTATCGCAGCGGCAAAGCAGGCCCCGAAGGCATGGGGCTGGATTTTCAAAACCCCGATGCGCGGGCGAAAATGATGGGCCTGATGGGTGCGTTGGCAGCACCTGGTGCCGCCGAACGTGACGCGGCAGCGTTTGTGGCGTGGTTGGATTCACAAAAGCAAGTGAACAAGGCCAAGCGCATTGGCACCGCCGGATATTGCATGGGCGGGCCATTGATTATGCGCACCGCAGCAGCATTGCCTTCACGCATTGGGGCGGCAGGATCGTTCCATGGCGGCGGCTTGGTGACCGATAAACCAGAAAGCCCGCATCTGTTGATTCCAAAAATGAAAGCGCAGTTGGTGATAGCCATTGCCGAAAACGATGATCAACGCGAACCCAACGCCAAAGACACATTGAAGGCCGCTTTCGCCGCCGCCAAAGTCAACGCTGAAATCGAAGTTTATGCAGGTGCGAACCACGGCTGGTGTGTCCCGGGCAGCCCCGTTCATAACCCAGGCCAAGCCGACCGCGCATATGGTCGTTTGACGGCGATGTACAAAACCGCCTTGGCGTAAGAAGGCCACGATGGTTTTTAAACTTCTCGGAATTTGTGCAGCGATGCTTGCGGCGTGTTATGCGCAGCAAGCCCGCGCGCAAACGGCGGGCACAATTCAGATCGACACCGCAAGCTGGGGCTACGCTGGCATGCGCAAAAACGTTAAAGACGACGTGGGCAAGCTGTGTAACGGAAAAGCCAGCTGCACGTTCATCGTGAAAAACGAAACTTTCCCGTCGGGCGAACCACCTGACCCAGCACCCGGCAGTGCCAAAGGGTTGATTATGATTTGGAAGTGCGGCGAAGCTTCCCATAAAGATCAATTCCCCGAAAATAAAGCGGCACTCGTCGCCTGCCCCTAAGCGGGCGGCAAATGTCTTTCAAAGGATCGCAAATGAAACTATGGATGATGATCGGCGCGGCAGTCATTGTCGTGGCAGCAGTGGGGTATTTCGTGATGGGCAGCAAAAAGCCTGATTCAAGTGTGAAAATGGAAGTGGTGGAAACACCGAAGGTGGACTGGCCCACGTCGCAAGCCGCGTTCTTGGTTGAGAACATCAAAAAGTCAGGCTGGCAGGCCACCGCTAGCGGCATTCAATACACCGTGCTCAATGCCGGTGATGGCAAAGGCGCTAAGCCAACACCAGGAACTGAAGTGACCGTTCACTACGAAGGCCGCCTGACCACGGGCGAAGTTTTTGACAGTTCGTATGCGCGCAATGAACCCATGACGTTCCCGCTTAACGGCGTGATCCGGGGTTGGCAAGAAGGCGTGCCACTGATGCATGTGGGCGAAACGTGGGACTTTGTAATTCCCGCTGCGCTGGCCTATGGCGCACGGGGTGTGGGGCCCATTCCTGGTGGGTCAACGTTGCTCTTCAAGATTGAGCTGCTGGCCGCAAAAACGCCAGCGCCCTAATACGCTCAAGGCTGTACCCGGCCGACCCAAACCGATAGAATAGAGCATTCACACGTCATTCAGTTCATTGCGGAGAGTAAAATGAAAAAACTTCTGGCCCTCGCGGCACTCACGGCAGCAATCGCCACACCAACTTACGCGATGATGAAAGAAGGCGACTCTGCCGCGTCATTCACAACCCAAGCAGCCCTTGCTGGCACAGAGTTCACTTTTTCGTTGGATGAAGCGCTGAAGACCGGCCCCGTTGTTCTTTATTTTTACCCAGCCGCTTTCACCAAGGGGTGCAGCGCTGAAGCACGTGCCTTTGCTGAAGCGACAGACACCTTCAAAGCCATGGGTGCCACCGTGATCGGCATGTCAAAAGATGACATTGAAACTTTGAAACGTTTTTCAACGGCCGACTGCGGCAGCAAGTTTGCGGTAGGTGCTGATCAAGACAAAAAAATTATGAAAGCCTATGACGCCGTGCTGCTGGGGTTTCTGCCGATGTCAGATCGCACATCGTATGTGATCTCGCCTGAGCGCAAGATTATTTACTCATACTCGGCATTTAGTCCTGATGAGCACGTGGCCAACACAATGGCGGCTGTGAAGAAATGGCGCGACGCAAACCCCAAGGCCACAGCTGCTGCCCCTGAAGCAGCGCCCGTTCAGAAATAGCGATTATGGGTTGAGTGAGGCGGCGGCTGAACTGAGTTCAACTTCGGCCAGCCACGCTTCTAAGTTAGCCTGGCCCTGCTTCGAGTAAATCAGTGGCACGGTTTGACGCTGGAAGGCGTTCAGCCACGACTCGAGGTCTTGATTGATGGGCGACATCTGTGATCCGTCACGGCGCTGACGCGCGATATCATCAACGATGAGCGTCAGCGAGTTTTCTGCTGCGTAGGCTACCGTCTCGAACTGCACACCCATGCCCCTGACCCGATTTGTGATAAGCACAATTTTTCAAGGGTTGGGTATAGGCTACGGCGGTTAACAATCGATAAACCCTCACCCGAAATGCGACCGGCAACGGCACCAAAAACCTAGATAAACTGCGGGTTATGAAGCGATCTTATAGACCGGTTTGTAGTCGCCCGAGAGCTTCATGCGCTTCTGGGCAATGAACTGCGCCAGAAGCTCATCTAAATGGCCCATCAGCACCTTATCGCCATGAATCTCAAAGGGGCCCTTAGCTTCAATCTGCTTAATCCCAGCCTCTTTGATATTGCCCGCTACCATGGCTGAGAACACCCGGCGCAAGTTTGCCGCGCGCACATGAACCGGGCGGTCGAGGTGGAGGTCAAGTGCCGCGACGCTCTCGTGCGTGACTTCAAAGGGGAGTTGGAAGTCACGGGGAATATGCAGTGTCCAATTAAAGTTATAGGCATCGCCCACGGCGCGACGATGATTGTGAACCTGACCCAGACCGGTCGTCATAAGGCGCGCCACTTCAGACGGATCATCGATAACTATTTTGTAGCGCGCCTGGGCCTCTTTACCCAACGTCACGCCAACAAATTCATCCATGCGTTGAAAATATTCAGCCGCCGAGGCCGGACCTGTGAAAACCACGGGCATCGGTTGCTTGGCGTTGGCGGGATCTAACAAAACACCCAGCAGATAAAGTATTTCCTCTGCCGTGCCCACACCACCCGGAAACACAATGATGCCATGACCCAGGCGCACAAAGGCCTCAAGCCGCTTTTCGATATCGGGCATAATGACCAGATGATTGACGATCGGGTTAGGCGATTCAGCGGCAACAATGCTGGGCTCGGTCAGGCCAATATAACGACCTGAATTGATGCGCTGCTTTGAGTGCCCAATGGTCGCACCCTTCATCGGGCCCTTCATGGCCCCAGGCCCGCAGCCCGTGCAGACGTTCAAGCCGCGCAAGCCCAGCTCGTATCCTACTTTTTTAGTATAATCGTATTCTTCGCGCGAAATGGAATGCCCCCCCCAACACACCACTAAATCTGGGCGGCCCTTGGTATCAAGCAAGCGCGCATTGCGCAGAATACAAAACACAGCATTGGTAATGCTGTCGGGCACGCCTAAGTCAAACCGTCCGCTTTCGACGATTTCATTGTCGATGTAGACGATGTCGCGGAGCACTGCGAATAAGTGCTCCTTCACGCCCTTAATCATTTTGCCATCGACGAACGCCACCGCCGGAGCATGGGTCATCTCAAGCTTGATACCCCATGACTGTTGGGTGATGCGGATTTCAAACTCTTTGTGCTTTTCAAACAACTCGCGGGCATCGTCGCTGTTGCTGCCCGAATTCAGTACCGCTAATGCACAGCGGCGAAACAAGGGGTAGAGACCGCCCTGTCCGCGATCGAGCAATTTGGCGACCTCTTCATGGGAGAGCGTTTCCATGCTGCCTTGCGGCGTAACGCGGGCATCGACGAACTCCTCGGCGTCGACAACTGCCTGGGGATGAATCGCGGGTGATGTTTTTTTATTCAACGGAAGACTTCCACATTAAAGGCCTGATGTGGCATGTAGCATAGCCTGTCAGCGGGCCATGCACACCTGACAGAAACAAATTTATCGCCCCGGCGCACTGGCTCTCGCGATTTTGTTTCAGATTGGCTATGATTGGGCTATGCACAAACATTTAATTGATGCGGCAGATACCGCAAAACTTGAGCTGACGTCGTTGATTTTCGCCGCCGTCGGCCTTTATGCCATCCTTGATTTCGGCTTGTTGTCTGCGCTGTTATCAGGATTGTTGATCTACCAGCTCGTCCAGTTTGCCTCGCCCGTCTTGCAAAAAATTGGCATGAACCGGAGTGCTGGCACCACAATTACGGTGACGATTATCGCGGTCATCATTGGGGTGGGCATTACATTCGGCATCATTGAGTTGGTGGCGTTGCTGACCCGCGGGTTCAACAACCTTGCGGTTTTATTACAAAAAATGGCCGATGTGATCAGCACCGCGCGTGCCCAAGTTCCGCCATGGGCGCTGGAGTATTTGCCCAATAATATCGACGAATTCCAAGACATCGCCGCCCGCTGGCTGAGCGGCAATGCCGGGCAATTGGGTGGCATTAGCCAAGACATCGGTAAGTTTCTGTTTCATGTCATCATCGGATTGATCATTGGCGGGTTGGTTGCTTTTCAGACGGGCGCCAATGATGCGGTTCCCGGCCCACTCGCACGCGCCTTGCACGACCGCGTAAGTACGCTGAGTGGTGCATTTCGCAGCGTGGTTTTTTCTCAAGTGAGAATCTCAGCACTCAACACAACCCTCACAACACTCTATTTGGCGGTGGCGCTGCCGCTTTTTGGGATTGAGCTCCCTTTCATCAAGACCATGATTGCGGTCACGTTCTTTGCGGGGCTGCTGCCGGTGTTGGGGAATTTGATTTCCAACACCGTGATCGTGGTGGTAAGTTTAAGTGTTTCGCCGCTGACTGCGGCAAGTTCGCTGGCCTTTTTGGTAATTATTCACAAATTAGAGTACTTCGTGAATGCACGTATCATCGGCGCGCGTATCCGGGCGAAGGCTTGGGAAATTTTGGTCGCGATGCTGGCGATGGAAGCCTTCTTTGGTATTCCCGGCCTGATCGCAGCACCGATCTATTATGCGTATCTCAAAGATGAGCTTTTTTCTCGCAAGCTGATTTGATCAGCAACCCCGCACCCTTCTTAGCATGAGTGTCGCATGCAAAATATGTCGGCCTATCTCTCACCCATTTTGATGTTAAGCGCTTCCAACATTTTCATGACTGATTTGCGATAACGCAAATTTAAGCGGCAAGCTTATGCGCGGGCCTTGCTTGGGTTGGTGCCGCAACTTGGGCAGCGCGCAGTTTACCCTCCGCCGCGCGCATGGCGAGGTATGGCTTCCAATTCATCCAGATCCTTGTTGAATCCGGGATAAAACCCCACGCGCGAATTTTGGGGCCCATCATAAAGATGGTCCAAACTTCAGAACCATCCTCAGGGATGACAATGCGGTGTTGCGTCCAGGCATGGCGCAACCGAAAAGCACCGGGCGAACGCCGCGCAAGCTTACCGCCTGGCAAATGCTCAACGTAGCCGCCCTCAAGAATGAGTGAGCCCCAAAAAAGCCACGGGTGATCATGCAGGCCGCCATCGTCGTCGGATTTCCAAAACCGATGAATGGCGATCTGGAACAATCCGGGAATTTTGATCAGCGAAATGCGCTCAAGATACGGCTCGTCGGTGTGCCGCTCCGAGATCATTTTGGTCGGCCACCACGCTTGGCGGCGTCGCCATGCAGCGAACCTTTTGTACCAAGGCTGTTTCAACTTAAAGACCCTCGTATGGTGCCGACCTCTGTTGGGTCGGCTTCATCGTTGTGGGAAAAAATAGGACAAGAAGGGTTACGAATCCATGTAAACCATAGGTTTGGTGCAGCCCTCAGCCGCATGTGGTTTTTTGAGTCTGTGCTGCACTAGATATTGTGGCTGCGTAAAACAAGGCACGAATAACGCCTTATATACGCTCTGCAGGCCTGACGCTGCGGCGTGAAATCGACTCGTCCTAATGCACCCAGCCCGTGATGGCATAGCGAGCCGCAGGAGCTAACGGCGTGACCATGCTCACGCTGTGCACCGTTGGCACGCGGAATACAGCGAGCGCGTTGAATGTGGGTGTGAAAGCCTCAGCAACGTGCCCATCTCGGTCGATAAACTGCAATAGGCCGCCCCAATCAGCTCTCCAGGTGGGACTCAGATACAAAACAAATGCCGCACGGCGGCCAGAGTCTTTGACGTCATCATCATGTGATGTCAAAAAATGCCCTGGCTTGTAGCAGGAAGCCTGGCCAGTGGTATGCGTGAGGTCAGGGATGCCCGTCATCTTTCTCAGGGCACTTAAAAACGCCTCACCATTCAGAAATGACCGCACCTCACGAGTGATGCTCCCAAGATCGCCAGGCGCATTTTGGTTTTTGTCGTACTCGAATTGGCCGTAAAAATACCGAAAAGCGCTGGAGGCCTGGGCATAAACCGCGCTCATCAGGCGCTGGTGAAACTCTTGCCCCCGCGCGGCTAAGTCAACTTGGGTAATATTTGCTACCCCATCATCGGTTTTGTTCATGGTGAGATGATAGGGTAACGTTGGGGCAAGGTCGGAAAGTGCTTTGGCAGAATGAGCAGAAAGAAAATCAGGAAGTAAAATCCGCCCGCGTTTTTTGTAAACAGTGCGAGCAAGATTCAATTCCACATGAGAATTTAAGTTGATCTGCATGGTGTTCATGTCTGCCAAGGTAACAATGAGTAAAGCAAAACACAAAGGGCGTGAGCGATGACTGCCCCACGCAGTGGATTTCGCTGGGTGCGCGCATTCTGGTTGACGGTGGCAGGAATTCTGGTTCTGCCAGCGCTTATTACTTTGGCTTACACTGTAGTGCCCGTTCCGATGACGCCGCTGATGTTAATTCGATCGTGGGAAGGCATGGTGATCACCAAGAGTTGGGTACCATTAGATCAAATCGCGCCGGTTTTGCAACGCAGCGTACTGGTTGCCGAGGATGCAACTTTTTGCAGCCACTTTGGGTTTGAACCTGAGGCGATAGAGAAAGCCTGGGACAACAACCAGCGCGGCGGACGGTTGCGCGGCGGCAGCACAATAACCATGCAAACCGCCAAGAATGTATTCCTGTGGCCAGAGCGTAGCTTTATAC
>JANLSL010000227.1:0-1575 GCA_031362385.1 Alphaproteobacteria bacterium
GGGCTCGAGGTCCATTCCCAGACGCTTCCCATCCCTTGCAGCCCACCATGATCGTGTAATCTAAGCCCGATGCGACGAGGTAGTCTTCGCCTTTGCCTTTCTCGATCATGGTGGGCTGCAAAATTTTCTTCAGCGCTTCGGGCATCATGGCATTTGTGTCGCCCACGCCAATAGCTGTCACAATCACCATGCGCTTAACGCCTGCCACCTTGGCCGCATCAGCGATATTCTTAATGCCATCGAAGTCAGGGCTGGGCTCGCCGCGCTTAACGCCAAGCGCACTGACCACGGCGGTGAACTTGGCCGACGCGAAGGCTTTTTGAACCTCGGCGGGTTGCAGGACATCACCGGTCACGAGCGCAACGCCCAGTGCCTTGAGTTCCGTCGTGTCCGATGACGGGCGCACCACGACCGTCACTTTGTCTTTCATCGCGACCAAAGCTTTGACAGTTTCCAATCCGGTGGCGCGATTGCCACCAAACACCAGCACGGTGTTGGCTGCTTGCGCATTGAAACTGAACGCGCTGATCGCGATAGCAAATATGAGGGCGAGAGATTTTTTCATCGCGATAATCCTTGGGTTGAAGGTCTGAGATACCAACTGTAGGGGATGGGCCGCGCGCGCTCAAGGTAGGCACACAAAAAGGCGTGGCAAAAAAAGCCCCGGCGGGCTGGGGGGCACCACCGGGGCTGGGGTTGGTCGAGTCCGTCGCGAGGCAGATGAGGTTGGGGAACCTCACTCGACCAATTACTGAGACTTATTTTCGTTCGACGCGGCCGGTGTGCTTGCTGATCTCGTTCTGAACAACCAACGCGTTATCAGCGGTGACGATGCTCACAGTGTAGCTGTCTTGGTCTTTTTCTTTGACACTGCCGACCTTCAAGTGCGAGTTGCCCAACATAATCAGGCGCGCTTCGGCGAGCTTTTTCACTTGATCGGTGGTGAGATTAAGGTCGCGGTCGGGGCCGCCAGCGCCCATCAGCGCCATACCTTCAATCATGCGACCGCCACGGCCGGGGCCGCGTTCACCTGCGGTAGCGCGGGCTTTCTCAATGCGCGCTTCAATCTTATCGCAGCGTTGCCCGGCTTCCACCGGCATGCCGGTTTTGGTCGAGAACTCACGGGTGTTGACCAGCGAGCCAGTGGTGGTGACGATCTCGACCGTCACAACGCCTTCGCCCTTGGGCTGAACTTTGCCGACTTTAATGTTGGAATTGCCGCTTTGGGCAAGCTGCCCGGCGACAATGTCGCGCACTTGGTCAGGTTTAAGCTTTTTATCCATATTCTCCAGTCGTGCTTCCATGCGCGCACAACCCTCTTTCATGCGCTCGGCCATTTTCTCCATCCGCTGCCCGCCATTGGGTCCACCCATCGGGCCACCCATGCCAGGTGACTGAGCAAAGGCGGTGGGGACGATGAGACCAAGGCCAATAACCGCAGCAAGTGGGGTTGCGAAGATCAGGCGCGTACGAAGGGTCATGGGGGGATGCTCCAGCGTGTGATGAAAGAGTATAGGGTGTGGAACCAGCTTATTTCGAGAAAATTGAGCTGATGCCCATCCATGCAGTGCTCAG
>JANLSL010000484.1:0-1632 GCA_031362385.1 Alphaproteobacteria bacterium
ACCGCGCAGTTCAATATTCATTCCTTGTTGGCGCGCGACTTCGCCATGATTGAACACATTGATAATATCTGCGGTGCGGTGCACCGACCACCGCGATCCGGTGCTCCGCATCGGCGCATGGCCCAAGCCAGGCCCTTTCGCGTGTTGCCATTGAAACAGCCGTATCAAGCCATGAACGGCGGCTTGGTGGCTCAAGCGTACACCCATTAAGTCTGATGCGATGCCGTACAAGGCTTGAGATTGTGCAGCACTGAAATGACCGCGCGGTCCGGGCGTGTAGCCAAAGGCTCGCCAGAACGAAATAGCGGTCTCAAGGTCAGCCACGCCGACGCCGATTTCGTATAGTCCACCTACCAAACCTGACTTAGTGCTGGTCATCGTTCGATGCCCCGGTTAAACGACATACTGTGTTTCCCAGGCCCAGCGTCGAAAGACAAGGCCGCTGATGACGAGTAAGCCGTGACCTTTCCCGTTCTGCAGTCAGTATTGGATGCCGATGCCCTGGGGGCCGAAGTTGCGCGCCGGTACGGCTTGGAAGGCCCGGTGCGCTGCAGGCTGATTAGCCGTGGCATGAATGACATCTATGAAGTGAGGAACGGAACGCAGAGGTTTGCACTGAAAGCCGCACGTGCTGGCAAATGCACGGATGCAGAATATGGGTACGAGCAAGCGCTTGTCCAACATTTGGGTCGGGCTGGGTTCGTGGTTCCTACGCCAGTTTTGCTTCAAGATGGTGCGCCGTTCTTTTCGCTCCATGCCCCAGAAGGCTTTCGTCAGCTGGCCTTGATGCGCTGGTTGAACGGAGTCCCCTGCACTAAGGCAATGACACTCGATGATGCGCGCAGGCTCGGGGTGTTTTTGGCGCGCATTCATGAAAGCTCGGTGGGCTTCAAGTATCCGGTTGCGCGCGCGCCCAGCAGCGAGCCTAAAATCCGCGAACGGTTACCCAACCTGTTGGAAATGGTCGGCGATGATCGCGATATGATCAGCTTTTTGCAGCGCGCGGCCATGGCCACATACGCCCGTGTTGAAGCGCTCGATCATCGCAGCTTGCCGCGGGGTGCTGTTCACGGCGATTTTCAATACGCCAATATTATGACCCAGGCCGACGGTGGCTTGGCTGTGTTTGACTTTAGCGATTGCGGCGAAGATTTTATGGCGCGTGATTTGGCCAGCTTCTTTTGGCGCGCGGATTTCGATGGTGTCGGCGAAAAGCTTAATAGCGCCTTTGTTGCAGGCTATGAATCGCGGCGTCCCTTAAGCCCTGCTGAAAAGGCCGCCTTACCGCTATTTCGTGCCGCGCGCCATTTGCTGATCACTGCCAGTTTTGCCCACTATGTCAACCGCATCGGGCCAATCCCCGGCTTCGACGGCAGTTTGCGCTATTACCTGAGCATGATCAGGTTGCATTGCGCGCAGGCAGGCCTGGCTTAAACCTTCGGCGGCGTCACGTCTTTGAAGTCGACCAACTCATAATACGTTTGCATGTACCCCAGCACGCCACCTTTCAAGAAGGTGTATTCGCCGTCGGCGGTGGTCCAGATGTCATAGGGTGGGTGTTCTTGCGGCAATTCTTTGTTGCCGGGGAATTCAAAGTGATAGGCGTCAAAGGTGCCGGCTTTCACGGTCACT
>JANLSL010000494.1:0-4662 GCA_031362385.1 Alphaproteobacteria bacterium
GGGTTGGTCCACACCTGCTATTAAAAAAAACTCCGTTTCCCCCCAAACCCACCGCGACACACTTCGGGAGCGGCCACGAAGGCCACCACCGAAGGCATCACGATCGTGAATTACTTCACTTCTACTTTGGCGCCGGCGTCTTCCAGCTTCTTCTTGATGGTCGCGGCTTCGTCTTTGTTCACGCCTTCCTTCACGGGCTTGGGCGCGCCTT
Source organism: Alphaproteobacteria bacterium (assembly GCA_031362385.1). GTDB lineage: Bacteria > Pseudomonadota > Alphaproteobacteria > Rhodospirillales > Rhodospirillaceae. The sequence goes on from JANLSL010000494.1 coordinate 212, forward strand.
CGACGAGGTCCTTGGCTTCTTTCAAGCCGAGGTTGGTGATCGCGCGAACTTCTTTGATCACGTTAATCTTGTTGGCGCCGGCATCCTTCAAGATCACGTCGAACGTGTCTTTGACTTCAGCAACGGGGCCAGCAGCAGCAGCGGCAGCAGCCACGGGTGCAGCGGCAGAGACGCCCCACTTTTCCTCTAGCATTTTGGAAAGATCGGCGGCCTCAAGGACCGTCAGCTTCGAGAGATCGTCTACGAGTTTGGCTAAATCAGCCATGGTGGTTCTCCTGATTTAATCTGTGGTTTGAATGACTTCGACTTCGAATTACGCAGCCTCGGCCTGCTTGGAGCGGGCTGAAAGAACGCGAGCCAGTTGACCTGCCGGAGCGGCCAGAACGCCTGCGATTTTGGTCGCGGGAGCCTGAATCAATCCGACAATCTTGCCACGGAGCTCGTTCAACGATGGCAGCACGGCCAAGGCATTCACCTGGGCAATATCCATCGTTTGGCCGTCGAGCGAGCCGCCGACAATTTCCAGTTTTGCGTTATCTTTCGCGAATTTCGCGCAGACTTTTGCAGCTGCCACGGGGTCTTTCGAGAATGCAATTCCCGTTGGGCCCTTCAGAAGACTGCTCAGTCCCTCGAACTTCGTTCCTGCTAAAGCCAGACGCGCGAGCCGGTTTTTCGCAACTTTGTAGCCAGCACCAGCCGCTCTGATTCTCTTACGCAGTTCCTGCACCTCGGCCACCGTCATACCTTTGTTGATGGTGATCGTGATCAGCGTTTGCTGCGATAAGAGAGCATTGAGCGAGCCGATCAGCTCCTTCTTTTGCTCACGGTTCACGGGTATCTCCGCTTCTGAGGTTCGCCTCGACACTGGACAATGATCCACCGCGAGATCGAACCGGTTACAAACTCCGCTGGGCGAAACAAAAAATGCCCATCGGTTCTTAGTCCTGCCCCAGAAGCGCTTGCCCGCCGTGGTTCGATGTCCCGAAACCAAAACGTCTTGCTACTCCCGTCTGTGGCGGTGGGTTTCCCCTTTATGCGTCACCCAAGCGTGGGATCGGCACCACCGGTCTCGGACAGGGTTCGATCTATTCACACATCAAATGTGTGCGCAGACCGAATTGACGGCATGACTTGCGCCGTACCGTCAAAACTTATCCCCGACTAACGCGTTGCCGCGTCACCCGGACTAACCTTCACACCCGGCCCCATCGTCGAGCTGAGCGAAATTTTCTGTACATAGGTGCCTTTGGCACCCGTTGGCCTGGCCTTCATGATCGCATCAACGAATGCTTTCAGATTGTCGGCGATTTGTTGTTCGGTGAAGCTGGCCTTACCAATCCCGGCATGGACAATGCCTGCCTTCTCGACGCGGAATTGCACTTCGCCAGCCTTGGCATTTTTAACTGCTGTTTTCACATCGGCTGTGACCGTGCCCAACTTCGGGTTTGGCATCAGGCCGCGCGGGCCCAGCACTTTACCGAGCTTGCCAACAATCCCCATCATATCGGGGGTGGCAATGACACGATCGAACGCCATTTCACCGTTGTTGATTTTCTCGGCCAAGTCCTCTGCACCGACTAAATCAGCGCCAGCTTCAGTGGCTTCTTTAGCCTTGTCGCCTTTTGCAAACACAGCAACGCGCATTGTTTTACCACTGCCATGAGGCAGTGCTACAACACCACGCACCATTTGGTCGGCATGCTTGGGGTCAACGCCCAAGTTCAAGGCGACTTCGATGGTTTCATTGAACTTTGCTTTTGCGCCGTTCTTCACGAACTTCACGGCATCAGCGACGGAGTAAGTCTGCTCGCGGTCTAAGCCTACGATGGCAGCCTTCATGCGTTTTACAAGACGTGTCATGGCTTAGCCCACCACTTCCAGGCCCATTGCGCGGGCCGAGCCTTCGACTTGCGCCATGGCGGATTCAACCGTCGCACAGTTCAAGTCGGGCAGTTTCTTTTCTGCGATCTCGCGCACTTGCGCTTTCGTTACCTTGCCCACAAAGCCACGGCCTGTGGTGCCCGAACCCTTTTCGATCTTGGCAGCTTTCTTCAAGAAGTAGCTGGTGGGTGGGGTTTTGGTGATGAACGTAAATGTGCGGTCAGAGTAAACCGTGATGACCACAGGCGTAGGCACGCCCGGCTCATTCTTCTGCGTGGCAGCGTTGAACTGCTTGCAGAACTCCATAATGTTGACGCCACGTTGGCCCAATGCAGGACCGACCGGCGGCGAAGGATTGGCCTTGCCAGCTGGAATCTCCAGCTTGACATAAGCTTCGATTTTCTTAGCCATCGTAACACCTCAGCTTCGTTACCGGTTAGCCACCGGCAGGCTTAGGTCCGCGGTACGGCTGTTCCTGGACTTCAGAACAGGGCCTCCCGCGTTTCACACCACGCTGAACACCGTTCAGCATGATGAGCTTCGCCAGTTAGAGTTTCTCTACCTGGCTGTATTCAAGTTCAACCGGGGTTGCCCGGCCGAAGATCGAAACAGAAACTTTAAGACGTGCTTTTTCTTCATCAACTTCTTCGACGGTGCCGTTAAACGAACTGAACGGACCATCACTGACCCGCACTTGCTCGCCGATCTCGAACACCACGCTGGGCTTCGGACGCTCAATGCCCTCTTGCACCTGCTTCATGATGCGAAGCGCTTCGGCTTCTGAAATCGGCAGCGGTTTGTTTTGCGTACCCAAAAACCCAGTAACTTTCGGCGTGTTCTTAACCAAGTGCCAAGCGCCGTCAGTCAGATCCATTTTTAACAACACGTAGCCGGGGAAAAATTTGCGCTCTGCGTTCACTTTCGCACCGCGGCGCACCTCAACAACTTCTTCCATCGGCACGAGAACTTCTTGAATCTTGTCGGCCATACCCTGTTGAACCGCTTGCTCGCGGATCGACTGGGCGACCTTATTCTCGAAGCCCGAGTAAACGTGCAGCACGTACCACTTCGCAGCCATCGTTGCTCAAACCCCGAAAATCATGGACACGCCCCACGACAGGACTTTGTCCACTACCAAAAAATAGAGCCCAAGAACGATGCAGAAAACGAACACCAAAACCAGCGACATCGTGATCTCGCGGCGGCTGGGCCAGCTGACCTTCGACATCTCCTGTCGGACTTGGCGTACGAATAGGCCGGGACTTACTGCAGCCATGGGTTATTTTCGCCACATCTTCCAAAGCGCCGCGCAACACCGAATCCGAGCGAAAAACACAGACAAAAAAGGCCTGCTAGGACGGAGTACTGTCCTGGCTTGGGCACCTCATCTCCGACTTGGCAGGGGCGATAGGGATCGAACCTACAACCCCCGGTTTTGGAGACCGGTGCTCTACCAGTTGAGCTACACCCCTAGAACCTGCCTTAAGTCTATGTTTATAATGACAAAAATGAGATCAATGCCGTAATCGACCAGATGTTTTGTGCTTTGCCACCGCCGCCCGCTGATTCGTTGCCGTTAGGCAACACAAAAGTACCGGTCGAAAACGGACTCTCGACCGGCGCAGGGTCTATACCCCGCACAGGTTAACTGAATCAAGCCCTTTAAATTCATTCTGAAACAAGGCCTTAAAGCCTTCGGCCTGAAGGCTTTTTGGGGCGCGGGTTAATGGCAAAGTGCCTAGCTTAGCTCAGGGCTAAACATGATCGAAAAGGCCAGAATGCTGACGCCCGTAAGGGAGGGAATCGAATGGGAGTTTGTTGCACCACCCGTCCTCGCTGGCCGGGCGCTAGCTTATGTATATTCGCTAAGCTCATTAACAAAAGCTAAGCGTGGAGCGGGTGAAGGGAATCGAACCCTCGTCGTAAGCTTGGAAGTCGGGTCAGGCCTCTTTTTCAATCAATGACTTAGCTCGCAACCCGTTGGAAATGCTGCATTTGAAGTTACCGACTCGTACTTCGATTTCCCGCTGTTTACTCTGTCGCGTGTCACATTTTGTCACATTTTTGGGTGTCTTTAAGCATGTGCGCGACTCTCGAAATCACAATCTGTCAACATCAATGCACATTATTTCATGCAGCAGGCTCACACCCTATCAGCAAGTTGGCGCGCTGGCGCATCTATTCCGGCAACAGAATCAAAACCCGCTCCCGAATGATGCGGCCAGCAGCCTGAACATCATAACTCGCACCGCTACGAAGAAGAACATCCATATCAGAACAAAAACCGGCGTCAGCGAGGTGAGCGTCAAACTGAAACAGAAACTCTTCTCGAGAAACAACCGTTCCTTCTTGGGTCATGTAGTGCTGAAAAGACTCAATTATTTTGGCGCAATCTACGAACTCGCCTGACGGAACAATGATAGCCCAATACAGATCGAATAGGTCACGACCGCGCCGTCTTTGGAAGAGGGCGCGCAACTTCGTGCCCATCATCTCGTGCAGATCGAACGAATTGACAAGAACCCTGCTTATCCTGCCGCGGAACGCAAATTCAAAAGCCAGTCTAACCA
>JANLSL010000527.1:0-1668 GCA_031362385.1 Alphaproteobacteria bacterium
GAGCTGCGATTCAAGTATCTGCAACTCGACTCAATTTTAGGCGCGGGGTAATCACATGCCATCGGCGGGTCGTCTGTGCATGGTGACGACAAACTACAATTATGGCGACTACCTTGAAGACTGTGTGCGTTCCATTGTTCACAGCAAGGGGTTCGAACGCGTCGACTATGTCATGATGGATGGCGGCTCGACGGATGGGTCGCTTGACGTTGTGAAAAAATACCAAGACTCATTCAAGCATTGGCAAAGTGCCCGCGACGAAGGCATGTATCACGCCATCGCCGAGGGATTTAAAAAATCCGAAGCACCTTACATGGGGTGGCTGAACTCTGATGATCAGCTCACCCCATGGACCATCCCGACCATCCTCGATATTTTTGATCAACTTCCGGACGTGCGGTGGATTACCTCGCGCTATCCGCTTCAGGCGCGCAAAGATGGGGTTGTGATCAAGTCAGACTTTCTGCCGGGCGTTGATAATTGGGGCTTCTTTAACGGCGAACATATTAAGTCATCGGGTTTGCCAACCTCGGGTTGGATCGTGCAGGACTGCACATTTTGGCGACGCGACCTCTGGGATGAGGTGGGCGGCGACTTTGACCACACGCTTAAACTGGCTGGCGATTTCGAACTGTGGGCGCGCTTCATTCAAAAAACTGATCTTTATGTGGTCAATGTGCCCTTTGGTATCTATCGCTTTCATGGGGCCAACAAGGCTGTGGCGGGGCGCGATGCATACCGCGATGAATGCCTCAAAGTGCTCAACCGCTATACTCCGATGGTGCCCGAGAACCTCGAGCGTCTTGGTCAACGGGTGATTGCCAAGCATCTGAAAGCTTTGGGTATGGGCAATTTGGTCGATCCTGCTTGGGGACCGCCCTTGAAGACAGTGGTGTTCAATCACGGCGATGGGCGCTATCACGTCAGTGATGTCGCCTAAACCGAATCAGATTTTTAGTGGTGAGAATTTATGACGAACACGACAAGTGCTACGCCAAGTGCTGAACGCGACCTTGACTATATCGTGCGCGATTTGCGCACCATGTACGTCAGGCTCGCCGACAACGAAGGCTGGTTTCGCCAATCGTGGATGGGCGTGCCAATTTGGCAGCTGCCCGAGGATTTGATCCGGCTTCAACAAGTTGTGGTTGATGTCAAACCACGCTGGATTGTCGAGACGGGAACTAAGTTTGGCGGATCGGCAATTTTCTTTGCGTCGATTCTCAAGTTGCTGGGCCGCGAAGCCTCAGATGCAGGCGGGGTGATCACCATCGATATTGAGCAAACCGCGACGGCCAAAGACGTTCTTGCTTCCCATGCGCTTGCCCCGTTTGTGAAAGCCAGTTTTGTAGGCGATGCGGCAGCACCTGACATGATCAGTAAAATTTCACAGGTTGTCGCACAGCACCCCGGCGAAACTTTAGTTTTCCTTGATGACAACCACAACGCAGAGCATGTCTATAAAGAAATGCTGGGGTATTCCCCACTGGTGACCGCAGGAAATTACTTGGTGGTTGCCGATACGGTGTTTGCTGATCTTGTGGGCACACCGGTGGGACGCCCCACTGAAAAATACCCAGATGTTGGCGCATCAAACCCGCGTGTTGCGGTGAATCGCTTTTTGGAAAGCCGCAAAGATTTTGCCCGCGATATGAAGTACGGCGGCGG
>JANLSL010000239.1:0-9807 GCA_031362385.1 Alphaproteobacteria bacterium
CCCATCGGCATGTACACCCACACGAGCTGGTGGCGTTCGCCGACCACGTACGCCTGCACGCTGACCTTGCCGCATATCGGCGAGTCCGGGCCGTCGGTGATAACGGCGCGCAGGCTCCCGTCGATGAGATCGTAGGTCCACCCGTGATACGCGCACGTGATCGTTCCCGGCCACTCCTGCGTCCCCTGCGCCTGGCACAATAACCACGACGGCAATGGCTGCCATCGATACTTCCAAATACGAGTGTGTTCAAACCACCGAAGCACTCCAACGCTGGGCCGACAAAGCCATGCGTCATGGGTGTGTCGCGGTTGATACTGAAACCACCGGCCTTGATCCGATGCGCGATAAACTGGTGGGCATTTCGTTGTGTGTCACAGCGGGTGAGGCTTGCTACATCCCGCTGGAGCATGGCGCAGGTAGGGCTGACCAGGGCTCACTCGCGTTCGATGTGGCCCCCAGACCAAAGCAGGTCAGCTTGAAAGATGCGCTAGAGATTTTAGGCCCGATGTTGCGCGATGAGTCGGTGTTGAAAATTGGTCACAACATCAAGTTTGACACGCATATTTTGAACCGCGCTGGGTTCGAGATAACCCCCGTCGACGATACAATCGTGATCTCATACGTGCTTGATGGCTCTAAAAATCGACATGGCATGGACGAGTTGTCTGAAGTTCATTTGAACCACACCACCATCAAGTTTTCTGATGTGTGCGGCAGCGGCAAAACACAAATTACCTTTGATCAAGTCCCGCTCGATAAAGCCACGGCCTACGCTGCCGAAGATGCCGACGTGACACGGCGGCTTCATATGCTGCTTAAACCACGGCTGAGTACAGAGCATCTGGCGACAGTTTATGAAACGCTTGAACGCCCCTTGATTGGCATTCTTGCCGCGATGGAACGCAAGGGCATTTTAGTCGATGCCAAAGTCCTGCGCAGCTTAAGCGAAGATTTCGCCAAACGCATGGTGACGTATGAGCATGAGATTTACAAACTCGCGGGCGGAGAATTCAATGTTGGTTCGCCAAAACAATTAGGCGAGATTCTTTTTGATCGCATGAGTTTGCCCGGCGGCAAAAAAGGTAAGACCGGCGCCTATGCCACCGGCGCTGATGTATTGGAAGAGCTGGCAGCCCTTGGTCATGATTTACCCGCGCGGGTGTTGGATTGGCGCCAGCTAGCAAAACTGAAAAGCACCTACACCGACTCACTGGTGGAAACGATTAACCCCGAAACGGGGCGTGTGCACACCAGCTATTCGCAAACCATCGCATCAACCGGGCGGCTATCGTCGAATGATCCGAACCTACAGAACATTCCCATCCGCACCGAAGAAGGGCGCAAAATCCGTGCCGCGTTTGTCGCCCCTCAGGGTAAGACACTGATCTCGGCCGACTACAGCCAGATTGAACTGCGCCTCGTCGCCCATGTAGCAGACATTAAAGGGATGAAGCAGGCCTTCAAGGCGGGTGAAGACATTCACGCAGCCACCGCCTCACAAATGTTTGGCGTGCCGATGAAAGATATGACACCCGAGTTGCGCCGACGCGCCAAGGCCATCAACTTCGGAATCATTTACGGCATTTCTGGGTTTGGGCTGGCGCGCAATTTGGGTATCGAGCGCAGCGAAGCACAAGCGTTCATCAATGCCTACTTCGCCAAGTTCCCTGAAATCCGAGACTACATGGACCGCGCCAAAGATGAAGCCAAAAGCAACGGCTACGTGATGACGCCGTTTGGACGCCGCTGCTGGATGCCCGGTATTGCCGATAAAAACCCTGCCGTGCGCAACTTTGCTGAACGTCAGGCCATCAACGCGCCAATCCAAGGCGGTGCGGCTGACATTATCAAGCGCGCGATGATTCACCTCCCCGATGCGCTGAAGCAGGCCAGGCTGAAAGCAGATATGCTTCTACAAGTTCACGACGAACTTATTTTCGAAGTGCCTGACGCTGAAGTTGAGGCCACGATTAAAGTTGTGAAAAAAGTCATGGAAGGCGCGGCGCATATCAGCGTGCCCTTGGTGGTTGATACTGGTACCGGCCCAAATTGGGACAAGGCGCACTAAACAGCTGGTGTGATTATTTTTTTACTGCCCACGCCGGCACTTCACCGAACGTCACATCAAACGCCAGCGGCACGAGCGTCAGCACGCCTATACTAACCGCGATAATCCAAATCACATCAAGTGCCAGCCCGGCGCGGGCCATCTGTTTGACCGTGACATGACCCGTTCCAAACGCGATAGCATTGGGGGGTGTTGCGACCGGTAGCATAAACCCGCCGCTGGCAGCCATTGCACCGGCGATGCACAACAAGAGTGGACTTTCACCCAGTGCAATAGCGGCCGTACCCAACACTGGCAAAAGCGTTGCCGTCACCGCAGTGTTAGACGCAATTTCAGACAAGTACACAATCATGGCGACGAACGCCAAAATCAGCAACCACACTGGCACGCTCGCCCATGATGCCATGCCGCGCCCCAGCCATTCCGCCAGCCCTGAAGCCCCGGCAGCATCGGCTAAGCTCAACCCTCCACCAAACAGCACCAGCAGTCCCCACGGTATTTTGTTCGCCCACTCCCAATCGAGCGCAAAAACGCCACGCTTGAAATCGACCGGCACAACAAACAGCACGAACGCGACCGTCATGGCGATTCCGGCATCGGAAAGTTTTATGTTGGGCACCAGGGGCGAGATCAGCGGCTGAGTCATCCACAAAACGGCAGCAGCGACAAAAGCTAGTGCTACGATTTTCTCACCGCGCTTCATGGGGCCCAGCAATTGACGTTCGCTGCGCAATAATTCGACCGCCCCAGGCACGGGCGCGGTCGAGAGTGGGTACAACACGCGGCACAACAAAAACCAACACGCGATGGCGATGATGATCGACAGCGGCATGCCAACCATCATCCAGGCAGCGAACGAAACTGTGATGTCGTAGGTCTGTTGGATGTAAGCCGCCAACAAGGCATTTGGTGCCGTTCCAATCAGTGTGCCTAGTCCGCCGATGCTGGCACCATAGGCAACGGATAAAACCATCGCGGTTTCGAAGCGCTGCGACTGAACAGCATCACCCCCGCGCATCAGCGGAATAATTGAAATGGCGATCGGCAACATCATCAGCGTGGTTGAGGTGTTGTTGATCCACATGCTGATGAAAACTGTTGCGGCCATAACACCGCCGACCAGTTGGCGCGGCCCGGGGCCGGTCCAGGATAAAACCTTCAACGCAATGCGCCGATGCAAATGCCAGCGCTGCATCGCCAGGGCGATCATGAAGCCGCCCATAAACAGGAAAATCGTTGGGTTGGCGTAGGGGGCTGCAGTTGTCTTGATGTCCATCACCCCCAGTGACGGCAAAAAAACCAGTGGGATAAGTGCGGTGGCATAAACTGGGATTGGCTCGCAAATCCACCACAGCGCCATGAGTGCGGCCACCGCCGCCACGCGCATGCCTTTGTCGGACATGCCCTCAGGGGGTGTAAGGCTGAGCAGCAGCACAAACGCCAAAATGCCTGCAATAAGGCCGAAAATCTTGCGCGGCGCGTAGGCTTCAGGGGTTGAAGTGCTGTCGGTCATAGGCGGAAATTAATGAAATAAGCGCGGATTCAGTCGAAAGCAGACATCCGTGTATAATATACATTAACCCCGGCGGCCACAGACCCGCCGTGAGGTTGAACGAATTTCGCCACAATGCGGCGTTCGAATTGTGGCAACCCGCGAATCAGCGTGGGAGTTGAGTTTAGAAAGGACAACGCCTGTGGGAAATCGCATCGCTTTGGTCGATGATGATCGCAACATTCTGACCTCGGTGACCATGGTTTTAGAAACCGAGGGCTTCAAGGTTGTGACCTACCGCGATGGCGCTGAAGCTTTACGCGGCTTGCAGGCCGACCCTGTGGACCTTGCCATTCTTGATATCAAAATGCCGCGCATGGATGGCATCGAACTTCTGCAGCGCTTGCGCGAAAAGTCCACCATGCCGGTGATTTTTCTCACCTCTAAAGACGACGAGGTTGATGAACTGAACGGCCTACGCATGGGGGCAGACGATTACATCAAGAAACCCTTCTCACAACGCCTGTTGATCGAACGCGTGCGGGCCGTGTTTCGTCGCGTCGAGGCACAAAAAGGTAAAGCCAATGGCGAACTGTCAGCGGGCTCGATGCAGCGCGGTGAACTCTTGCTCGACCCCGCACAACACCTTTGCACCTGGAAAAGCTTGGCGGTGAACCTGACCGTGACGGAATACCTGATCATTCAAGCCTTGGCCCAGCGCCCAGGGCACGTCAAAAGCCGCGATCAGCTGATTGATGCCGCTTACGGCGAGCACATTTATGTCGATGACCGCACCATCGACAGCCATGTGAAGCGCCTGCGCAAGAAGTTCCGCGAGGTCGATAAAGAATTTACCCATATCGAAACCTTGTACGGGGTCGGCTACAAATACACCGAGGCGGCTTAACCCACCCCTTGCCGGGGGCACGGCGGAAGCAGCCTTGAAGTGTCTCGCGTAGGGGAATGGTGTGCGAGCAGACCCGGACGATCGGATTGATAACGCTAACGCGGCGCGAACGCATGGACCGTTCTCGTCATTATCGCTGCGCATTTTCGCCGTCAATTTAGCAGCACCGGTTCTGCTGGTGCTGGGGTTGCTATTCCTTGACGAGTACGAAGACACGCTTATTTCCACCGAACTTGAGGCCTTGCGCACACAAGGCGAGCTGATGGCCGCCGCGCTCGGCGAAGGCGCAGTTGTGGTTGAAACTGAGAACGCCGATTTCCCAACCTTTACGCCCAACGGTAACTTGCGCGTGATCCAACCAGATACCGCGCGCCAGTTGGTCCGCCGCCTTGCTGGATTAGCGCAACTGCGCGCGCGGTTGTTTGACCACGACGGCAACCTGATCGCCGACAGCCAATTGCTGCAAGGCCCGGGCGGACAGGTCCAAGTGGTCGATCTGCCGCCCGTGAATGAAGGGACGCTGGGCCAATGGCTACGCGAAGCATTTACAGCAACCGTTGGCCGCTTCGGATTCAAGCGTGGCCTTGAGCCCTATATAGAGCGCGCCAGCCCAGTCGCCGCAGATTTCACCGAAGTGATGGCGGCATTGGAACAGGCCGAGGCCGGCCAAGCAGTGCGCTTGCGAAGTGATGGCCAGAAAATGTTAACCGTCGCTGTGCCCGTGCAGTTTTACCGGCAAGTGGTCGGTGCAATTTTTGTGTCGCGTGATGGGCGCAACGTCGACAAGCGTTTGTTTGCGGTGCGCGGTTCGATCTTGGCGATGTTCGGCTGGGTCCTGGGCTTGACCGTTCTGACTTCGATTTATCTTGCCCGCACGATTGGGCGACCCTTGCGAATCTTGGCCGAGGCCGCCGAACGCGTGCGCCACGCCAAGACTCGCCGTCATGATATTCCTGACATGACCAACCGCTCGGATGAAATCGGCGAGTTATCTGGCGCCCTGCGTGAGATGACAGAATCACTTTGGCAACGACTAGACGCTATTGAAAGTTTTGCCGCCGATGTGGCTCACGAAATCAAAAACCCGCTGACCTCGTTACGCAGTGCGGTAGAAACGGTTGCGCGTGTCAAAGACCCGCAGCAGCAAAAACAACTGATGAGCATTATTCTCGATGATGTGAGCCGATTAGACCGCTTGATCTCGGACATCTCTGATGCCTCACGGCTTGATGCAGAACTCTCGCGCGCAGAAACTGCGCCAGTGAAACTGGACGCCCTGTTGAATGCCCTTGCTCAAATGCAAAATGCCAATGACAGCCCGGATGCACCAAAAGTAAAGCTTGAGATCAAAGATAATGACTCGCTTGTCGTCGCAGGCATTGAGGGCCGCCTTGCGCAAGTGTTTCGCAACTTGATCGGCAACGCTGTGTCGTTCAGCCCGCCCGCCGGAGAAATTAGCGTGCGCGCTTATCGCGAGGGTCGTGCCGCAACCGTGGAAGTTATTGATGAGGGGCCTGGGATTCCCGCAGGCAAAGAAAAAGCGATTTTCGAGCGGTTTTATTCGGAACGCCCCGAGGCCGAGAAATTTGGAACGCACTCAGGCTTAGGGCTCTCGATCTCCAAACAAATTGTCGAAGCCCATCATGGCTCGATTATGGCAACAAACCGCACCGATTCAGGCAAAACAGGAGCCCGCTTCATCGTGCGGGTCCCCCTGCTCTAACCGCCCAAAACAAACGCCAACAACAATGGCAATGTCAGAAATGAGAGCACGGTCGAGACCAAAACCATGCCCGCAACGTCTTCGGGTTTTCTGTTATATTGGATCGCGAACAAATAATTGAACACTGCCGTGGGCATGGCACTTTGAATCAACACGGCACCTCGCGCGGGCCCCTCAAGACCCAGGGCCGCGACAATACCAAGCGCTGCCAGAAAACCGCCGCCAATACGAAAGACTGAAAATCCAAGCGCGCGGCCGAGCCCTGCAACAGAAAGTGTGGCCAGTGATGTTCCCAGTGAAAGCAACATCAGGGGAATCGCAAAGCCAGCCAGTGTTGAAATAGTGTTCATGGTCCACGCGGGCAATTCAATGTCCGTCGCTTTCAGCACAACCACTGCGACCATGGCCCAGATCACGGGATTGGCCACCACCGAGCGAACATTAAACGTGCCGCTGGCAATACCTATGCCAATGGTGAATTGCAAAACAGCGGTGACAGCAAAATAGGCAATGGCGAGTGACAAGCCAACATCACCGAACGCAAACAGGCACAACGGTAACCCCATATTGCCCGTGTTCGGGAAAATCATCGGCGGCAGATAGGCCCGCACCGAGAGCCCCATGACCCTCAAGATCAGAAATGACGCCCCTGCGGCAATGACCATGACAGCAACGGATGCGAACGCAATTTGCGTCATCGCCGCCACATCGATGTGCCGTGACAAGAGTTGCGACAACAGCAAGCACGGTGCGCCAATTTTGAGCACCAAAGCCGAGACCATGTTGCTATCAAACGGCATTTTGGTCCGCGCCCAAAGATAGCCCAACGCCGCAATGATGAAGACAGGCGCAATGATCGAAAGAATTTGTATGAACATGAAAATAAAAGGCTGCGGTCAGATCATATTAAGTTGGGAAAACATCACGATCCAAAAATGGGCGCACCATGGCAGCCACTTCTTGGGTACTATGATCGAGAAAGCCGTGACTCCAGCCCGTGAGGTTTTTTACTTTACCGTTCTTAAGATACGGGGCAATGCGCGGCGTATATTCGACCAGGTCATCTGTGGGATTAAACACCAATATTGGCGCCGTCACGTCGACGATCATGGTGGGATAGGTATACGCAAATGCAGCGTGATGGCCCCAACCTATTTTATCGCCGCCACGCAAGTGATCGGGAAATTGCTTAATCACGTCTTTGGGCGTGGAGCGCTTGTCTTGCCAGCGATAAAGACTCTTCCACGCAGTTACTAAAAAAGCACCCTCAGCATCTGGCGCTGGTGCGGCATTATCAACGCGCTGCTTTTTTAAATCATCCTCGGTATAAACCGGCGCAGACACCAACACGAGATGCCTGACCTGCTTGGGTCGCTGGCGTGCGGTTTCAACCGCGATCTTTGAGCCGGTGTGATAGCCCATCACATCAAATTCTTTCAGGCCCATCGCGTCAGCCACTTCGCCCATCGCCGCCGCAAAATCCATAATCGTTGGGGGTGCGGGCGGAAAATCGCTCATGCCATAGCCAGGTGTATCAGGGGCCAACACCAACCGGTCGCGCCCCATTTCAGTCAACCACGTGTCATAGATCACACCCGACACAGGGCTGAGGTGAAAGCACAACAACGGTCTTTTTTCGCCGTGATGTTGCCCAGCCATGCGAACATGTATTTGGCCAAAGCGGCCATCAATGTATGTCTTGCGCATTTTAACGGGGGCGGCATCCATAGCGCTCTCCTGATATGATGGCGTAGCAATGGTGCGGTGCATTGCTAAGTTTCATAGTGCTCTGCGCACCTGCTTTGCTAGACTACTTGAAGTGACGGAGAAAAACATCATGGCGCGCGCACTCTTATTCACTTTGATGTGTGGTCTTGGCATTGCGCAAGCTGCCAGCGCCATCGAGGGCACGGGTAACCCGTGGGAAGCCATCGATGAGGCGGTGTGCACCAATATGGGTGCAAAGGATTTCTCGGCCGATGTGGGTGCCACTGTCACAATCAAAAACTCAGGCAGGGTTGGCGAGACCCAAACGCTGCCAGGTTATTGCCGCGTGGTTGCAAACATCGCACCGAAAAATACCGTGGAAATTCGCTTGCCCGTTTCTGGCTGGACCGGACGCCTCCTGATGGCCGGGTGTGGTGGCTTGTGCGGCGCGATTCAAATGGAGCGCACCGACGATGCCCTGGCCCGCCACTACGCCGTCGCGCACACCGACATGGGCCACGGCGAAACTGACATGGCCTTCGCGAATGATCCACACGCCATGGAGGATTTTGCGCACCGCTCAACTCATGTGGCCACGCTGCTGCTGAAAGCCGTTTCCAAGGCCTATTACAACCGCGCGCAAGATCACACGTATTACCGTGGATGCTCAACCGGTGGGCGCCAAGGCCTAACCGCTGCACTGATGTACCCCACCGACTACGACGGCATTATCGCGGGCGCGCCCGCCGCTGGTGCGGCTGTGCCCAACATTGCCTGGGCCTTGAAAGCAAATACGCGCAGCGATGGCTCAAGCATTTTAGATACGGCAGCGATAAAAATTTTGCATCGCGCGGTTCTTAAATCGTGCGACATGGATGACGGTGTGAAAGATGGCATTGTTGGCAATCCACCCACATGCGCGTTTGAGCCAACTGACATTGTTTGCGGCACCGCAAAGTCTGGGCAATGCCTGAGCCCGGAACAAGCCGCAGCGGCGAAGAAAATTTACGCTGGCGTTCCCAACCCAGACGGCACGAAATACGCCAGCCAAGGCTATTCTAAGGGCGGCGAGTTGGGGTGGTTGCGCAGTTTAGTGAAAACCGATCAACCTGCCGGCATGGAAGGTGTGGCGCGGAATTATTTGCGCCGTTTCGATGATTCGCCAACGCCGCCAAAAACATTGGCCGAGCTTGATTTTACCAAAATGGCTGTGCGATTAGCGCCCGTTGATGCGCTGCCATCCTTCGGCACCGATGGTAAACGGATTGCCGCATTCGAGAAAGCCGGCGGAAAGCTGCTGCTGCATCACTCGTGGTCAGACGACTCGTTGACACCAGCCACCGCGATTGACGTTTACACCGCACATGAAAAAGCCTTCGGTGGCAAAGACAAGCTTGATCCTTTCTTTCGCCTGTTTATCACCCCTGGCGTGTTTCATTGCCGCGGCGGCGAAGGGCCAGACGCCATTGATTTCCTGAGCGCCATGGAAAATTGGGTCGAAAAAAATCAAGCACCAGAAAAACTAGTCGCCTTCAAGCCCAAGCAAACCATTCCCTTGCCGGGCGAATACCGCATGCCGCTGGCCAAAGATCAGGTTATTTTTTCAAGACCGGTATACGCCTATCCTAGCAGCGCTAGATACACGGGCAAAGGCAATGCGAAAGACGCTGGGTCTTGGATAAAGAATTAGAAAGTGACCGAGTCCGATTAAATTATGATCATGCTCTTATTTTTTTGGTCGCTTTTTCTGCGGCGAACCGGAAGTCCACTTAGCCTGAAAATGCCTCGTTTTTTGGTCGCATTTTCTGCGGCGAACCGGAAGTCCACTTCGCCTGAAAATGCTCTAAGCCGCCGGTGGCTGGAACTTGGTGTCGTGCCCAGGAAAAGCTTCGTAGCCCTTGAGCATG
>JANLSL010000659.1:0-2119 GCA_031362385.1 Alphaproteobacteria bacterium
AGCTTTATTTGCAGTCACGACATGGCGTTTTTTGGATAAAGCTGCTTCGACGGCCTGTCGGGCGGGCCCTTCTGCACCACCGATTAATTCAACAATCACATCGGCGTCTGATTGCGTCGCCATGGCAACCGGATCGTCGAACCATTTGACCGATGACAGATCAACCCCGCGATTTTTCTTTTTATCGCGGGCGCTGACGGCCGTGACCGTGATCGGGCGGCCGCACTTGGCTGCAATGGCATCGCCATTGGCCTGCAGCAACTTCAAGGTGCCTGCCCCGACCGTGCCAAGGCCAGCAATTGCGATTTTCAGTGGGGTGTTCACGAGTTGGCAGCTCGCTTGGGGTCAAAATTTTTGAGAGCACTTCCTGAGTTTGTAAAAAACGTGCGAATGCTGCGCACGGCTTGGCGAATGCGATGTTTGTTTTCAACCAAGGCGATGCGCACAAAGCCCTCGCCGTTTTCGCCAAAGCCAGTGCCAGGCGAGACCGCAACCTTGGCCTCGGTCAGCAGCAACTTCGAGAACTCCATGCAGCCCATGTGCCGGAAGGGCTCAGGGATCGGGGCCCAGGCAAACATCGAGGCTTGGGGCGACGGAATAACCCAGCCAGCTTGGGCAAGGCCTTCAACCAGCACATCACGGCGCTCTTTATAGATTTGGCGGGTTTCTTCGACGCAGGTTTGTGGACCATTCAACGCCGTGGCTGCTGCGGCTTGAACCGGCGTGAAAACACCGTAATCGAGGTAAGACTTAATCCGGGTCAGCGCGTTGATCAACGTACGATTACCAGCAGCAAAGCCCACGCGCCACCCCGGCATGCTGTAGGTTTTGCTCATGGAGGTGAATTCGATGCAGATGTCTTTAGCGCCAGGAATCTGCAGCACCGACGGCGGCGGGATACCGTCAAAATAGATCTCGGCATAAGCAAGGTCTGAAAGAATATAGATGCCGTGATGACGGCAGAAATCGACGACTTGGCCATAGAAATCCAAATCTGCAACCATCGCGGTTGGATTGGACGGATAGTTCAAAATCAGCGCCAAGGGTTTGGGCACTGATTGGCGCACGGCACGATCAAGGGCAGCCATAAATTCAGCGCCCGGCTCATAGGGCAAATGACGTACGGCACCGTCAGCAATGATGAAGCCAAAGGGATGGATTGGATAAGCTGGGTTAGGTGTCAGGATCACATCGCCAGGGCCTGTAATCGCCGAGGCCAAATTGGCCAGGCCCTCTTTTGACCCAATGGTCACGCACACTTCTTTGTTGGCATCGAGCTCAACATTGAAACGGCGCTGATAGTAATTCACGAACGCCGTGCGCAGCCCCTTAATGCCCTGTGACGACGAATAGCGATGGGCCTTGGGATCTTGCGCGACTTCACACATTTTATCGACAATGTGCTGCGGCGTGGGCAAATCAGGATTGCCCATCCCAAAGTCGATGATGTCCTCGCCCGCAGCTCGCGCCTTGGCCTTCATCGCGTTTACTTCGGCAAACACGTAGGGCGGCAGGCGTTTAATGCGGTGAAACTCGGACTCCATGACTGACCTTCTGTTTTGAAACTAACTGCTTTGAATCTTAAAGTGGCATCAAGCCAGGTTTTAAAAGCACAAGAATGGGGCGCACTGCGCCCTTATCGTTGAAAAGCCTGGATAGTTAAAGAGGGGTGCTCTTTGGCTGGCAGTTCGTCAAGCGCTTTAGTAATCGACGTAAAGATCAGCCTCATCGCCCAACAACGTGTTGTCGGCTCCCCCATCATAAAGCCGTGCGGCCGGGACACCCAACCGACGCAACTCGCGGCTGATCGAAGCTGCGCGGGCTGAAGCTTGATCACCGCGCCCGACAATCCGAATAGCGCCGTCGACTTGGGCGCGCAGTTTGGCTACGTCGGCCAACATCGCTTTGGCTTTGGCTGTCAGAACTGAACTGCCAAAGGCGAAAGTGACCGTACCCACCTCGCTTGAGACCGATGCATTGCCCGGAACAAAAGACGCGCGCGGGGCAGCAGCCGACTGTTGCGCCCTGATACTGGCGCGGCCAGCACGCACACCACTGCCATCAATAACGACTGTCTCAGGGCCATAGCTGGCTATTTGATCGTTCGAGGGGATCAAAG
>JANLSL010000666.1:0-3301 GCA_031362385.1 Alphaproteobacteria bacterium
TGGTGCG
The DNA here is from genome assembly GCA_031362385.1 of Alphaproteobacteria bacterium. Lineage (GTDB taxonomy): Bacteria > Pseudomonadota > Alphaproteobacteria > Rhodospirillales > Rhodospirillaceae. Next base: position 8 of record JANLSL010000666.1, read on the forward strand.
CAACGTCGGCAAATTTTGGCGGCTCAAGGCCAAGATTGATGGCCCCGCCTTATGATGCAGCGCGGCCGCCCAGCACTCGGCGGTTTCAACTGTGTCACAGGGGCGCATCACTAACACATTGGGCATGGCGCGCAGCGCGGCCAGGTGTTCAATCGGCTGATGAGTCGGGCCATCTTCGCCCAACCCAATTGAATCGTGGGTCATGACATAGATGACACGTTGGCCCATCAGCGCGGATAAGCGGATCGATGGGCGACAATAGTCTGTGAACACCAAGAAGGTGCCGCCATAAGGAATAATGCCACCATGTAACGCCAAGCCGTTCATGGCTGCTGCCATACCGTGCTCGCGCACACCGTAGTAAATGTAGCGCCCAGTATAATCCGGGGCAGCGACCGCTTTCATCGCGGTGGTCTTGGTGTTGTTAGATCCCGTCAAATCGGCTGACCCACCAATCATCTCAGGCACTAACGGCACAATAACTTCAAGCACGTTTTGCGAGGAAACGCGCGTCGCAACTTTGGGTTTTTCGTCAGATGTTTTTTTCTTCAACGCAGCAATAGCCTCATCAAACCCTTTGGGCAGATGACCAGCAAGTGCTGCCTCGAATGCGGCGCGTTTTGATGAGTCAGCTTTGGCGATGCGCTCTTGCCATGCCTTGTGTGCGCCCGCACCCTTGGCACCTGCCGCACGCCACGTCGCTAAAACATCACCCGGCACTTCAAATGGGGCGTGGGCCCAGCCCAATTTTGCGCGCGCCCCAGCAATTTCATCATCACCCAAGGGTGAGCCATGGCTGCCCGATGTGCCAGCCTTTTTGGGCGCACCGAAACCTATCACTGTGCGGCAGGCAATCATCGCAGGCTTGTCGCTCTTGCGAGCGGCCTCAATGGCTTTGGCAACAGCTTCAGGATCGTGCCCGTCCACCGCCCAGGTATTCCACCCGCTCGCTTCAAATCGTTTGCGCTGGTCGTCAGACACCGAAAGATTGGTTGGACCATCAATGCTAATTTGGTTGTCATCGAACAACACGATCAGCTTGTTCAATTTCAAGTGCCCGGCCATGGAAATGGCTTCATGGCTAATGCCTTCCATCAGGCAACCATCACCAACAATCACGTAGGTATGGTGGTCGACTAACTCGGTGCCAAAGCGCGCGGCCAGCAGCCGCTCCGCCAGGGCAAAACCAACCGCGTTAGCCAAGCCCTGCCCTAACGGACCGGTGGTGGTTTCAGCCGCGGAGGCATGGCCAAACTCGGGGTGGCCTGCGGTGTTACTTCCCAGTTGGCGGAAATTCTTGAGTTGCTCCAGCGTCATGTCTGGATAACCAGTCAGGTACATCAGGCTATAAAGCAGCATCGAGCCATGGCCAGCCGATAGCACGAATCGGTCGCGGTCAGGCCAGCGCGCATCGGCGGCGTCGTACTTCAAGAACCGTGTGAACAACACCGTTGCCACATCAGCCATACCCATCGGCATACCGGGGTGACCGCTATTGGCCTTTTGCACAGCATCGGCGGAAAGAAAACGGATGGCATTGGCAAGTTGAGCGTGGGTCACAATCTGAGCCGATTCATTCATAAAATTCAGTGTCTTAAGATTGGCCCTTCTCCCGCCGCACGACACAAGCCGAACTGCAACCAGAAGAACCCCTCACCGATGCTTTCTTGCCGACAGAACTGGCGATTGCAAGCAATGAATCGGAAAATCTTCAACTCTGCCGCGCTTTTTATTCGCGTTTCCCGAAGTTCAACAAATTTACTTTGACAGCCCCAAGGGGCTCGGAAATTGTCGCACGCGCGAATTGAAGGGCAGATTAATTCAGGCGGCACGATAAACGCCCCAACCCTTTATTTGCGCCGGGGGAAACCAGTGCAAAACAAAAACGTCTTCGCCGCCGTGGCACTCATCATGATCGAGATGTATGCCGGAGGCGCATTGGCTCAAAAAGGCACTGCAGGTGCTATTGACGAAATCATCGTGACGGCGCGAAAGCGCGCAGAGTCCCTCCAAACAGTGCCGCAAGCGATCACGGTTTTAAATGCGGCCGATTTACGAGCGCTTGGGGCCACGCTCAGCTCTGATGTCGCGCTGCATACACCAAACTTGATGTGGCATTCGATTTTAGGTTTTTCCACACCCAACATTTTTCTGCGTGGCATCGGCAGTACGACGTTCAACGCTAACCAAGCTAATCCGGTTGGCCTCCATGTCGATGATGTCTACCAGGGCTCTACACTTTCTTACGGCTTTGGATTGCTCGATCTGGAGCGCGTCGAGATTATCAAAGGCCCACAAGGCACACTGTTTGGCCGCAATACCACGGGCGGCGTCATCAACTTTATCTCACGCAAACCCGATCCCGCCGCCGGGCTGAATGGATCAACAACACTAACTTACGGCCGTTTCAACCAGGCTGACGTCAACGGAGCCTTGGGTTTTGCCCTCAGTGATCGGGCCGCCGTGCGCGTGGCTGCCCAAACCTTGAACCGTGATGGCTATGTTGCAAATCGAAATCCGGCCAGCGGTATCACACGACAAGGCAAAGCAGAGATCTGGAGCGGACGAGCGCAAGGCCGCCTGATTGACGCTTCAGACTTTGACATTTTGTTGAATGTGCATGGGGGGAAGAATCACAGCGATATCATTCCTGGCAAACAGGTTGGCATTTTGTGCCCGCCTGGCATCAGCACTCCTACGCTTGCACGGTGTTCAGATTTTTTCGGATTTCGCGACACGACGAATTTTCGCGAGAGCTTCACCAACATCCCCTCATTTGACAATGTCGACACCTGGGGCGCTGGCGGCACGATCACCGGGGGGGGCTGGGCGGGCATGACCGCCGTTTCGCAACCCCCGTACGAGTCAAACCACCGCCGCCTGACCAACGACTCTGATGCAGGCCCGGCCGCCGCGATTAAAACCAATGTTTTGTCTCATTTCCATCAATTCAATCAGGAGTTCCGGGTTTCATCAAACCCAGGAGAATCCCTCGCCTGGATTGTTGGCGGCAATTACTACAGTGACATGCTCAATGCCTTTCAGAATTTTGCATTGAACGCTTTCGGACCTGGCGCCCTGTCGCGCTTTTTCCCGGTGGAAGAAGGCATTGCCTCAAGGCTGCTCCAACGAACCAAAAGCACCGCAGCATTCGGTGAGGCGAACTACAAACTTAACCCACGCCTGACAGCCACCTTGGGATTGCGCTGGACCCAAGACCGCCGCACGGCTGAAACAAATTCATTTATTTTTGATGCGCGTGGATTAAGCCGCAGCTTTATCACTGAACAAGAT
>JANLSL010000684.1:0-3762 GCA_031362385.1 Alphaproteobacteria bacterium
GAATGGTGTCTTCGGTGATGTTGGTGGGAACTTTTGACGCCTTCTTGGGCCAGCTGACCCAAATCATACCATCGCGCTCAATCGCTTTCATCAGCACCGGCAGTGCTGCCTTCAGGTCCACAGCCTCAGTTGTGAAAAGATGCGCTGCTGCAATGGGGCCTTTAACCGCCTTGGCCGCCTTGGCGGGTTTGGCTGTCGCCCCAGCTTCTTTCACGACACCCGCCATGAAAGCGGGCGCATTGATTACAGCAACGACTGTGCCTGGTTTGAAGCCAAGCTTCTTCGCCAGTGGCGTGCCTGAATAGCCTGCACCACTAGTCGGGCTCATGTGGACTGAGTCTTGGTTGCACGCAGCCCCAACACCAGGGCTGCCATCAAGCAGACAACAGCGATGCCATACGGCAAGCCGGGCAAGCTTAGTGGTTCGGTCATCGCTATGCCCAAAGCAAAAGTTTGCGTAAACAGCAGCGGCGCAATCATGGTGGCAATGGCTGTGACACTGGCCAAGGCCCCTTGCAATTGGCCTTGCTCGGATGCGCCGGCATGGCGCGTAACGATGCCTTGCATGGCCGGGCCGGCAAACCCAAACAGCGCGCCAAAAGGAATGCCAGCGAGAAACATCCAGCCCTGTGGCGCAAGCGCGTAAATGCCAAACGAGAGTGCACCGAAAGAAAGGCCCGTCAGCAGCGCACCGCGCTCGCCCAGTTTTTTAACAACCGGCCCAATCATGGTCGCTTGCACAATCAACGAGCAAATCCCGACCGTCGCTAACATGAAGCCGACTTGCTGTTCATTCCAGGCATAGCGAAACTGCCCATAAATCACCGCAATCGCGGGGTTTACATCATGTCCCAAGCGCACAAAGAACATCGCAAAGCCGACAGCGAGCAATGCCGGCGCCGAACGCAATAATTTCAGCGAGCCAAAAAAATTCGCATTGCGCCACTTAAAGGGACTGCGCTTATCTAAGCTAAGAGACTCTGGCAAAATGAATAAGCCGTAGGCGGCGTTCACAAGACACAACCCGGCGGCAACCCAAAAGGGTGTGCGCAAATCAAAGCCTGCCAGTAATCCGCCAAAGGCTGGGCCGACGATAAACCCAAAACCCCATGCTGCGCCCACAAGGCCAAAGCGCTTTGCGCGTTCTTCGGGCGCGGTGGTGTCGGCTATATATGCCATCGCCGTGGGAAAGCCCGCCGCCGTCACACCCGACAATACACGCCCGATGAACAGCCACAAGACGTTGGGTGCCAGCGCCATCAGTACGTAATCTAAGCCTAGCCCGGCCATCGAAATCAGAATCACCGGGCGTCGTCCGAAACGATCCGACAACGCACCCAATACCGGCGCTGCTAAAAACTGCATCACCGCCCACACCGTTCCGAAGATGCCTAGGATCGTGGCCGCCCCAGCCGTGTCGCCGCCTTGCAGTGTCACAAGCAACTTTGGCAGCACCGGTGCCATCACGCCAAAGGCCAAAGTGTCCAACACAACGGTGACGAGAATAAAACCAAAGGCGGCTCTGGTGGGCTTTGGTGCTTCGGTCATATGGGAATACGGGTTACCTAGATGTCAGCGTAGATGTGCGTCTCAGCCTTGCCGCCCGGGTGGGTTACTGCACCGTCGCACGCATCACCGACTTGTTGCGCATATTTCCACAGCGCGCCTGATTGGTAATCAGTCTTACGCGGTTTCCATTTCTTTTTGCGGCGCGCAAGCTCTGCTTTCGAGACTTCAAGCTCGATTGTGCCCCTCACCGCGTCGATGGTGATGATGTCGCCATTTTTCACCAGTGCGATTGGCCCGCCCACGGCGGCTTCGGGGCCAACGTGGCCGATACAAAACCCGCGTGTAGCCCCTGAGAAGCGCCCGTCGGTAATCAAAGCCATTTTGTCGCCCATGCCCTGGCCATAAAGTGCCGAGGTGGTCGATAGCATTTCGCGCATCCCAGGCCCGCCGCGTGGGCCCTCATAGCGAATGACCAGCACTTCGCCTTCTTTGTATTTCTTTTTCTGAACTGCGGCGAAGGCATCTTCTTCGCAATCAAAACAGCGTGCCGGGCCGCTGAACTTCAGCTGCTTCATGCCAGCCACTTTCACGATTGCCCCTTGCGGTGCCAGCGAGCCCTTCAAACCCACCACGCCACCGGTTTTGCTGAGCGGTTTAGTGGTGGGGTATATGACGGTTTGGTTGGTGGGGAATTTTACATCACGCAAATTCTGCTCCAGCGTTTTGCCGGTCACGGTCATGCAATCGCCGTGCAAATAGCCGCCCTCCAGCAAGGCCTTCAACAAAACCGACACTCCGCCCACTTTGTACATATCAAGTGCTAAGTATTTCCCGCCGGGCTGCAAATCGGCGATGTAGGGCGTGCGCTTAAAAATACGACACACCTCGTCGAGATTCATTTTAATGCCCGCTTCATGGGCGATGGCGGGTAAATGTAAACCCGCGTTGGTTGACCCGCCCGAAGCAGCAACCACAACCGCGGCATTTTCCAGCGACTTTTTGGTGACGAGATCGCGCGGGCGGATTTGGTTGGCCAACAGTTCCATCACTGCACGGCCCGAGGCCGCTGCGTATTGATCGCGCGACTCATAGGGTGCTGGTGCGCCCGCTGAGTTGGGCAGCGCCAAACCGATGGCCTCAGAGACACACGCCATGGTGTTGGCGGTGTATTGCCCACCACAACTTCCCGCAGAGGGGCAAGCCACGCATTCCAACGCTTTCAAATCTTTTGCCGACATCTTGCCAGCGCTGTACTGGCCCACGGCTTCGAAGACGTCTTTCACGCTCACGTCTTTGCCTTTGAACTTACCGGGCAAAATGGTGCCGCCGTACATGAACACCGATGGCACGTTCAAGCGCACCATGGCCATCATCATGCCGGGTAAGCTTTTGTCGCAGCCCGCCAGGCCCACCAATGCATCGTAACTATGCCCGCGCATCGTGAGCTCGACTGAATCGGCGATTGTTTCACGCGAGGCCAGTGAGCTTTTCATGCCTTGATGGCCCATGGCGATGCCATCGGTTACCGTGATGGTTGTAAACTCGCGCGGGCTTCCCCCGCCCGCCTTCACGCCGACCTTCACGGCCTGGGCCTGACGGCTGAGCGAAATGTTGCACGGTGCAGCTTCATTCCAGCAGGTCGCGACCCCCACCAAGGGCTGGTGAATTTCCTGCTCGGTCATGCCCATGGCGTAGTAATAGCTGCGATGCGGTGCGCGCTCAGGCCCCTCGGTCACATGGCGGCTGGGCAGTTTCGACTTGTCGAACTTTTTTGATCCTGGGGCTTTGGACGGCTTGGGATTGTCGAGGGGCATGGGGCGGGCCTTATGTGATCGGGCAATGAGCAACATTCATAGGAAATTGAGAGAAGAAAGGCCAGCCTATCAATCGCGATAAGCAATACTGCGGTGACTGACGCGAATCACCCTCACGAATAAAACCTTATCGTGAATTTCGTAGATGATCCGGTAGTCGCCAACCGCGATACGCCATTCGTTGCGCGCCACGAGCTTTTTGCACCCCTGCGGGCGCGGATCATCGGCCAATGCGTAGGCACGTTTCAGCAAGCGGTCGCTCAAATCTTGCGGCAATCGATCAAGCTGTTTGCGAACAACCTTACCGATTTCAACGCGGTACAATGCCGGACCGTTTTAGTTTGATTCCAAGTTCCTTGGAGACTTGCTCAATCGGGATGTATGGCTCGTTCCCCTGTTCTTTCTTCGCATCATCAACCGCTTTGGCGTCCATGATGTC
>JANLSL010000246.1:0-2189 GCA_031362385.1 Alphaproteobacteria bacterium
CGCCGCTCGATTTCGCTGTCATGCACGGTATTCTCAGCTGGATCGACGAGCCCACCCGCACGGCGGTGTTGGACGATGCGGCCAAGCGCTTAAAACCAGGCGGGATGTTGCTGACCGGATGCAACGCGATGCCGGGATGGGCCTCTAAGATCCCCCTGCGCAACATGATTTATTCGCTGACCCCCGACACGACGGCAACGCTAGAGCGCGCGCGCCTTGGTTTGGCGTGGATGAAAAAACTTAAAAATGCGCAGATTAAATATTTCCGCGATAACCCTGCTTTAGCCGAGGTGGTTGATCAGCTTGAACGGCTTGATCCGCGCTATATGGCACATGAGTATTTCAACCAACACCTTCGTGCGTTCTATTTCGCCGAGCTGCGCGGCATGATGGAAGCCCGCGGCCTTAAGTTTGCAGGCTCCGCCACGGTTTTCTTAAACATGGTTGATTTGGCAGTGCCGCAGGACCTTTATGACGAGTTCCGTACCATCACGAGCCGTAACGAGCTGGAGGCCAAGCGCGATTTCATCCGCAACGAAACGTTCCGCCGCGATGTGTGGGTGAAGGCAGACGCGGTCACCACTCAAGAAGAGTGGGCGGACATAAATCTGCCGCAGATATTCGGAACTTTGAAACCCTCATCCCTGATCAATCGCTCGGTTGCCTTTGGTGATGTGCAACTCACGTACGAAGGCGAACCCTTTGATGGGCTATTAGAGGCCGTCTCGCACCGCGGCATTAGCGTTACAAATATGGATAAAGTTAAAGGCGCGGAAACACTTTCTGCATTAACACGCCTCGATGCCGCGCGACTGCTGTCGGCTGGCGGCGACATCGTTTCATTTGCGCGCGAAACGCAGCCAGCCCCCCGCGGCAAGAAATTGTCTATTCCCGCCGTTAATCGCGGCATGATCAAGGAGTTGGGCTTGAAATTGCCAAAGGTGCCATTAGCTGCTGTTCATGCCGGCACCGGCATTGAGTTGCCCAACATCGATGCTGTTTTGTTGTTAGCGCTGGTCGACAAAGGCCACAGTGGTGCTGTTGCCAGCGCGCACAAGACACTGACATCAGAAGCAGGCGACATTATCGTTGGCGGTAAGGCATTATCAAAAGGTGACACCGTGAAACTGCTCACCGAGCGCTTGAAAACGATTGAAACTGTCTGGCTGGAGAAGTTTATCGAAATTGGCGTCGTGAGCGCTGAGGCCTAAGAAACTAATTTTTTTATGACCGAGAACCAATACAAACCCCTTCCGCCCACGATTCGACGGATCAACGATGTCGCCCAATTTGTGGGCTCGCTGTCGTTAATTGCCTCAGTGGCGGTGATTGGCTTTTTCTTCTTTTTCGGAACTGAGGATACCGCTGGCTATCGTTTTGATCGAAAGCATGGCTGGTCGTACCTCGGTGACAGAACTGACCCAGATACTTATGAGTTTGAGTTGCTGCCGACCGACCTCTCGGCGCGGATCGATAAAGGTGTGGTTGTGCGCAAGAAAGAAGGTGGGGTCTATCTGCGGCCCGAACCTTATTACCCATTTTATGCTGTCGTGAGCAGCTGGTTTGGCTTCGACCGCGATGAAACAGTAAGGGGCTATGTCCCCACTGGCAGCTGTGCGCGCGTCAACGCAATCACCAAGACTGGCTTAGACGCCTTATGGATTCACATCTCAATTATTGAGGATGCTGAGTGTGGCGGGCCGCGGCCAGAAGCGCTCCAGAAAGCTGCCCAGAAAACAGATTCGCCCAGCACACCGCCGCCTGATGAAGCCCCGGCTGATGAAGCATCGCGCGAGAAGCCACAATAAACTGTGATTCAGCCATTCTCCTTCAGCACTTCGCCCGCCAGATACAGCGAGCCGCAGATCAATACGCGGTACCGCCCCACAGCAATCGACTTAATGCGTTCAAGAGCTTGCAGTGGCGATAGCGCTGCCGCGCTATCACGAAAACCAGCCCGCGCCCCGGCTGCAGCCAGTTCATCTGGCGTGTATGAGGCGTCATGACCTGATACCGGCACAGCAGTGAATGATGAAGACCGGGGGGCTAGATGAACCAAGAAATCTTCCGCCGCTTTGGTGTTAAGCATGCCCGCAATAATATGAAGCTGCTGACCCAGCCAATAATCGTCAATCAGTGTGGCTAACACACGCCCGCCTCCTTCGTTATGCCCACCATCAAGCCAAAGC
>JANLSL010000033.1:0-13145 GCA_031362385.1 Alphaproteobacteria bacterium
GCCACCAGGCCATCAGTCCTCGGTCGCCCTGTACCGCGTGATAGCCAAAGTAGACCATCACAGCGGCCCCCATAAGGGGACCAAGGACCTGACGTGCCTTGCGGCTAAACTCTTTTCTCACTGTGCGCCCCCGCGCTTGCCCCTCAGCGTTGTCCGCTGATTGTGATTCATTGAATCATAGACGAGTCCAAGGGTCAAGAGTCGCGCGCAAAAAGTAATGCTGCGATTCTGTTTTACAGTTAACTGAAAATTAAAAAGTTAGCACGCATCCATTTTATCTGGGGCGGCAAAACGCCGACAACGCCAGTGCGCGTATTCAGGTGCCAACGTATCATCTAGCGCATGAAATATTTTATTCATACAGTTTGTTTGGGTAACGCAACTTGAGGCAAGCTCCGCTAAATCGCCGTAGGTAATCGGCCCCATCGCTTTGGTATCCGCAACCAAGCGCCCCTGCCCCGTGGGCGGATGGGCTGGCTTACCGCGCTCAACAATAAGTGCGCCAACACGAATGACGGTATAGGGCACGCCACCTTCAACAAGAATTTTCTCGGCAGCACTCATTTCTTTCAGCGTTGGTGCAAACAATTCAAAATTGATGTCGGGATAATCAGCCTTATTGATCGGCACCGCCGATGCCCCCACTTGGCCAATCCACACAATTTGTTTTACGCCAGTTTGCTTGGCGTATTTGGTAATATGGGTCATGGCCCCGACATAGGGGTTGGGTTGATCGCGCCGCGTCTGCAGCCCAATAAAAACGATGTCGTATTTCTTGGCCTTCAGGGTTGCGGCAATGTCGGCTTCGTTTAACACATCGCCCGTCGCGAAATCGACATGAAGGCCTGCAAGTTTATCGCGCTGAGATGTTGGCCGCGCAAAAACCGTGACGTTGTCGCCAAACGCCACGCGGCGTTTGGCGAATTCAGAGCCCGTGCTCCCGGTCCCCCCAACCACCAATATATTTAGTGGCGCAGCACTTATCGCTGAAGTCGCGAAAAGCGCGCTCGCGCTGAGCGCAAGAGCATGACGCCTGGAAAAAGGCATAACAACCTAGGCGGTTTTGGTACCCATGATGTGGCCATGGCCCCGGCGCGCCTGCGGAATGTCTTCATCAACCACGAAACCACCACCAGCCAAGGTTTTCGCGAAGTCTACATCGCGGAATTCCATCGACCACACTTCACCATTGTAACGGTGATCCCACCATGTCGAGAAGGCGTTATAGGCCGTCATGGGGGCGCGTTGCTTGCCGGTTTGGAAATCGACCGGGTAGAACACCCCGCCTGGACGCAAGATGCGATGGGTTTCTTTGGCGATCTTCTTGGCCGCTTCGCCCGAAACCTCGTGGAACATAATGTACGAAACTACCAGGTCAAAATATCCGTCGGGGAACTTGGTATCTTCTGCCAAGCGTTGCGCATAATTGATATCAAGCCCCAAATCGAGCGCGCGCACGTGAGCGTAACGCACCATCGGCGCACCAACGTCAATGCCCCACACTTCGGCATCGGGGAAACGCTCTTTCATTTGCATTGTCAGGCGGCCCGTCGCACAGCCTAAGTCCAAAATGCGCTTCACCTTGCCGTCTTTAGGCAGAATGACGGCTTTAGCGATTGCGGTTTGGGTTTCATCTTGGAAATTCTGACCAGCGTAGAAATTATTCACGCCGTAGAAATTGATATAGCCCGCGAATGGATCGCCAACATACCCGCCAGGCTGAATATGAATTTCATGCTTGGTGTAATCTGGGATGACCATTTTGGCGTCCCATTCAACTTTACCGGGGCCGGTTTTTTCAGCCGCTTCCATTTCCGCGTAATATTGATCAGCGTTCTCATGGAAGTAATTTTGAATGGTGCTCCACGTCTGTTGCTGGTTAGAGACCCACGCTCTCACATACCCCATCGTAATGGGATCTTTTTCAAACAAGGCGGCAGCTGTTTTGTAATCAACCTCGGCCTTAGGGTCGAGCCCGCCCGCTTTCACAATGGCATCGGCACGTTTGCCTGCGGCCACACGAAAATCGCCGTTAATCCATGAGCGGAAATTGGTGAGGAAATCTTGCTGGCTTTCAAGTTCCAGGCTGCCCAGGCGCTCAAGACGCCCGACCGTACCACGTAACTCGACATCACCCTTGAATGTGCCAGCATTGGCCGCTCGTGCTGCAAAATAAGTGGAGGCTGCGGCCGAGGCTGATAGCAATTTCCGGCGATTGATAAGCATGTGAGGGCCCTCCCAGGAATTCCGTTGCGTATATTCTACAGCACCTGAGGCAAGAAAACATCCCCTCCTGCCCCATGGTCAATAGGCGAAAGCGCTAGACCCTAGGTTTCACACGCGCGCACCTTGCCATGGGCCGATTTCGGCGCATATTTGTCCCACCCCATCTTTCAGCCCACGTTTCATCCCACAGGCCCCACCATGAATGCATTGACTGTTACAAAACCCTCCCGCCGCAGTTTGCTGCAGGGCACCGCCGCTGGGTTGTTGGTTGGGTTTGTTTGGAACGGCGGCAAGGTGCGCGGGGCCACAGTCAACACCGCAACCTTTGCGCCCAATGCCTTTATCCGCATTGCGCCCGACAATACCGTCACCGTCATGATCAAACACCTGGAAATGGGCCAAGGAGTCTATACCGGGCTATCGACCATTGTTGCCGAGGAGTTGGATGCCGATTGGGCACAAATGCGCGCCGAGCACGCGCCCGCCGATGTGAAGCTGTATGCCAACACGGCCTTGGGCTTTCAAGCCACCGGCGGCAGTACCGCCACCGCGAATTCCTATGCGCAGTTACGCCAAGCCGGTGCCACCGCGCGCGCCATGCTGGTCAGCGCGGCTGCGAAAGAATGGAATGCGCCCGCCGCAGACATTAAAGTCGAGAACGGAGTGATCAGCTATAACGCCAAACGCGCCACCTTTGGGGAGTTGGCCGCTAAGGCCGCCGCCCTTCCTGTGCCAACCAATGTGCCGCTGAAGGACCCCAAAACATTCAAACTAATCGGCGGCATTACACCGCGCCTTGATACGGGCAGCAAAATCGATGGCTCGGCGAAATATGGAATGGACTACGCCACCGCAAACATGATGGTGGCCGTGGTGGCCCGGCCCCCGCGCTTTGGCGCGAGCTTAAAAAGTTTCGACGCCACAACCGCCTCGGCCATGCCCGGCGTAAAAGCCATCATGGCGGTGCCCAGCGGTGTGGCCGTAGTGGCCGACAGTTTTTGGCAGGCCCAAAAAGCGCGCAGTGCTCTGCGTATTGATTGGGATGAGAGTGCCGCCGAGAAACGCAGTACGGCGCAAATTTTTGCCGACTACAAAGCCCTGGCCGCCAAGCCCGGCGTGCCCGCGCGCAAAGAAGGCGACGCAGCGGCGGCCATGGCCAAAGCCAAACGCACCGTAACGGCAGAATTTGAATTCCCCTACCTCGCCCACGCGCCCATGGAGCCGTTGGATTGCACCATTGTGCGTTCTGACCAGGGCTGCGAAATTTGGGCCGGTGTGCAGTTCCACACCATCGACCAGGGCAATGTTGCCGCTGTGTTAGGCTTCAAGCCCGACCAAATCAAAATCAACACCATGTTTGCGGGCGGGAGCTTTGGCCGACGCGCCAACATACAATCGGATTATTTGGTGGAAGCTGCGCATATCGCCAAAGGCTTACCCGTCGGCACGCCAGTAAAAGTGATCTGGACGCGTGAGGATGATTTACGTGGCGGCAAATATCGGCCCATGTATTTTCATTCCATCAAAGCCGGGTTGGACGAGCAAAACAAAGTCGTGGCTTGGCAGCATACAATTGTGGGCCAGTCGATTGGTAAGGGCTCGGCGTTTGAGTCCTTCCTCATCAAAGATGGTATCGACAACACCTCGGTCGAGGGCGCAGCCAATGTGCCCTATGACATCCCCAATATCGCGGTTGATTTGCACACCACCACCGCCGGACCAACAGTTTTGTGGTGGCGCTCGGTGGGCAGCACACATAATTCCTACGCCACTGAAGTGTTCGCCGATCAAGTGGCTAAAGCTGCTGGCCAAGACCCGCTGGAATTTCGCCGTGCCATGTTGGCCAAACACCCGCGCCATTTGGCCGTGGTGAATTTGGTTGCTGAAAAAGCCGAATGGACCAAGCCGTTGGGCAAAGACCAAGCGCGCGGCATGGCCGTCGCCGAGGCTTTTGGTACGACGGTGGCGCAGGTGGTCGAGGTCAGCCGCACGGCATCGGGCCAAATCAAAGTTGATCGCGTGGTCTGCGCGGTGGACTGCGGCACGGTCATCAACCCCGATATCGTCAAAGCGCAAATGGAAGGCGGTATCGCTTTTGGGCTTGGCACGATCTTGAAAAGCGCTATTACGTTGAAAGACGGCTTGGTGCAGCAATCAAACTTCGACACCTACGGCGTGCTGCGTATGGACGAAATGCCAATTGTCGAGGTGCACACCGTGGCATCAGACGCCGCCCCCAGCGGCGTGGGCGAACCAGGCGTGCCGCCGATTGGGCCTGCGCTCGCCAATGCAATTTTTGCTCTCACCGGCAAGCCCGTGACCAAACTACCGATGAGATCGAGTGTAGCGGTTTAGCGGTAGCCCGGGCCAACAAACACAAATCGTCACCCCCGTGAAAACAGGGGGTCCATCTCGAAGTTGGATTCCCTGACTTCACAAACGAAAGCAGCACTCGGAATCAGGCTTAAAATAGTGCTTTGCAAAGAGTTCTCGCTCTGAGGCGAAACTTTCATCACTGCACGTTATAGATGGGGGGCTTTCGTGATAGTGCCGGGAGTGGCACTCAGCATAACGCTTTCTAGCTTCCGAATATTTTTTGCAGCAAGTTCTTCGGGAGTCATAAGAACGAGAAAGAGAATAAATTCCTTGAACTGAACGAAGCCCGTATATTCTACTAACTCTTTATTGGTGGCTACCTTAGCTCTGCGAATCCGGGTTTCAGCGTCATTTCGCTTTATTACAGGAAGGTATTCAATATGAGCGGCTGCGTCAGCGTTGAGTATATTCTGTTTCTGAAGTTCCAATAAATCTCCCAATGATTCGTTATCCTTCAGCCGATCCCATATCTGAACGTATATAATTTCTCCACGCTTCCAGGCTTCATGGAAAGACAAGCCTCTTTGATACAGGTGGGCGAGTGGAACGCCGCTCAGCCCGTACTGCACTGCATCAACAACCCATCCAAAAGGCGCTACCAGAAAAACAGCGTGCTTGCCAGCGTAAGGAATAGCACCAAAAGACTGGAAGCGGTGCAAATCTGCAAAACTCAGAATATCTAACTCTACGTCAAGGGGGTCATTAAATGCCCTCCTTAACGCGGCCTTAGTGTATCCCGCCTGACTGATGAGAAGTCCTTTGTGAACCCCAATATCGTTGAGAAGACCAATAAATTGCTCAACACACTTAACGTTGACTTTGCGTCGATAGTATTTCGCGTCGATAGCGATTGAGAACTTGTGCCCAGCCACAGCCCCTTCAATCAAAACATCTATCTGTCTTTTCACGCATGAATAACGTCCGATCTTTGATTGATTGAATGTAATTTGCGATGATGGATACTCCGCCTGCAGTTCTACAAGAATCTGGCTTTCATAATCCCGCCAAGTGCTCGTCATGGATGCGGCCTAGTTATTTTCTGAAGACTCTACGTATTGGAAAGATTGGGGTGAAAGGATGGTGGCGAGGGTGCTTTGGGTTCAGCGTGAAAACAAATGTATGCGCAGCAATGAAAATCTAGAGAGTCAGCCCTACCCCTTAATCCCGCGCCGCCGTTTGAATTCGTTGCCGCCATACAGTGCTGCGGGGCCGAGGTGCTCTTCAATGCGGATGAGTTGGTTGTATTTCGCCGTGCGGTCCGAGCGCGACAACGAGCCGGTTTTGATTTGGCCGCAGTTGGTGGCCACCGCGATGTCGGCGATGGTGGAGTCTTCGGTATCGCCTGAGCGATGCGAGAGCACCGATGTGTAACCGGCTTTGTGCGCCATTTCGACAGCGGCAAGTGTTTCAGTGAGAGTGCCGATTTGGTTGACCTTCACTAAAATCGAATTCGCCAAGCCCTTGGCAATGCCATCACTGAGACGGGCGGGGTTGGTGACAAACAAATCATCGCCCACCAACTGGCATTTGCTGCCAATCGCTTTGGTGAGTGCAGCCCAGCCATCGAAATCGTCCTCGGCCATGCCGTCTTCGATGGAGACGATGGGGTACTTCGACACCAAGCCATCGTAGAACTTCACCATGCCATTGAAATCCAGCGACTTGCCCTCGCCTGCCATGTCGTATTTGCCGTTTTTGTAAAACTCGGTCGATGCAGAATCTAATGCCAGCACAATGTCGCTGCCCGGTTTGTACCCGGCCGCTTCGATGGCCTTCATAATAAACGACAACGCATCATCGGCGCTTTTCAGGTTGGGCGCAAAACCCCCCTCGTCGCCGACGTTGGTGTTGTGGCCCGCGTCTTTGAGTTTTTTCTTCAGCGCCTGAAATACTTCCGCACCCATCCGCACTGCGTCTGCCAAGCTCGCAGCAGTGACAGGCATGATCATGAATTCTTGAATGTCGATGGGGTTGTCGGCGTGCGCGCCGCCATTGATGATATTCATCATCGGCACTGGCAATATGTGCGCCGAGGCCCCGCCGATGTAACGATACAATGGTAAGCCTGCATCGATCGCTGCAGCCTTCGCCACGGCGAGCGACACACCCAGAATGGCGTTAGCCCCCAAGCGGCTTTTGTTCATGGTGGCATCAAGGTCAATCATGGTGCGGTCGATCTTCACCTGATCGCGCGCATCGAGCCCTGCCAGTGCGGCATGCAATTCACCGTTCACCGCCTCAACCGCTTTGCGCACACCCTTGCCGCCGTAGCGGCTTTTATCGCCGTCGCGCAACTCAACTGCTTCATGAGCCCCCGTTGAAGCACCCGATGGGACAGCAGCGCGGCCCATGGCCCCGCTCTCCAGTGTGACATCAACCTCGACGGTGGGGTTGCCACGTGAGTCTAAAATCTCACGGCCGATAATGTCGATAATGGCGGTCATGGGAGTGCCCTCATGGCGTTCAAAATACTGGTCGTTTGATGAGCGAAACCGCGTTGAAGGTCAAGGCGGGTGAAGAGTTTTTGGGCCATGGCCTAGGCCCGATGGGAAACCGTTGTCGGGGAACGGGCTTGATCTGACTTGATGAGTATACGCAATTAACGTATAGTAAGTGGATGAAGAAAGTGCCCGTTGCGGTTCGCGAAGCCCCTGGTTTTTCGTCCTGGGCCGATGCGCATTGGTCACGGGAAGAATATGCCTCGTTTGTGGACTTTATTGCTGTTTCGCCAACCGCCGGAAACATCGTCCCAGGTACTGGCGGCGTGCGCAAAGTACGGTGGCATATGACAGGGCGGGGTAAGCGTGGCAGTGCGCGAGTTATATATTACTACCACGATGACTTCATTCCGATCTTTCTGATTACAGCTTATTCAAAGTCAGAGACTGAGAACCTAACGGAAAAACAGAAAATTCAGATGCGCCTCCTGACCGCGCATCTTAAAGCTGAAGCAAGATCAGACCAGCAGTAGTGAGGAAAAAATGGCATCAATCAAAAAACGCGATATCGGAAAGGAAATTATCGAGGGACTGCAATGGGCCCTAGCCGATGCACGCGGAGAGAACCCGCCCGGTGGACGGCGCTATGTAGTGTGGGTGCCCGATGTGAAGGCGATCCGCAAAAAACAAGCTTTATCGCAAACCGAGTTCGCGGCACGCTTCGGCTTAAGCAAACGCACCGTCGAACAATGGGAGCAAGGCCGCGCGGTGCCCGACCAACCAGCTCGCATTCTTCTGTCAGTGATTGACCAAGCGCCCAAAACTGTCGCCCGCGCCGTCAAAAAATACGGGCCGCCGCGCGCTGCATAAATTTATTCAGCGTTTCGCCGCTTTCACAAACGCTGCCAGCTCTTTATTGAAGCGCGGCGGGTCTTGGGCAAACGTAAGATGCCCCATGCCCTCGTAGACCGAATACTTTGCCTTGGGCAGCGCGGCTTTCAGGCGCGCAAAGGCATCGGGTGATTGGGCCACATCAAGCGAGCCCATCGTCACCAATACGGGCAATGTCAGCTTCGGCACCACGTCTTGGTGATCAAGGTTGCGCCCCACAAAGGCGCGGCGTACATAAGCCGGCACCATTGCACCCATCATATACATCTCATTGCGATACTCTGGCGTCATGCCCGGGAATTCAAAAATCTTTGTGGTGGCTTCAACAATGGCTAGGTTGTCATTAATGTTGCCCGAGGTTTGCATCACCGCGCGGCGTTTCATTTCATCCATGCTCATGTTGCCCACGGGGGGCGGTTGTTGCACTAAGCCCGCGATAGACCCCACCAGA
This sequence comes from Alphaproteobacteria bacterium, assembly GCA_031362385.1. Taxonomy (GTDB): domain Bacteria; phylum Pseudomonadota; class Alphaproteobacteria; order Rhodospirillales; family Rhodospirillaceae. The sequence continues at coordinate 8,383 of JANLSL010000033.1, forward strand.
TTTAGCCCCGCGATATCTTGAGTGCCGTATTTGCGAATATAGTCAGCCGCGACAAACCCGCCGTAAGACCACCCAACAATCACCGGCTTTTTCAAATTCTTTGCGGCAATGACTGCGGCCAGATCATCGGCCCAAATATCGGGGGGCTGTACATCTTCTGCACGCCAAGGTTTGCCCGAGTTACCGTGCCCGCGCAAATCATACGCCACAAGGCGATAAGTCTTCCCTAAGTCAGATTCAAGTTGCGGCTTGAAACTCAGGTAACTCATGGCCATGCCATGAATGAACAAGATCGCAGGGCCTTGGGGATTGCCGGTTTCAACCACGTTCAGGGGCAGGTCCCCTGCCCCCGCCACCGTGCTGAAATTTAAATCATTCGCGTAGGCCGGGAGCGTCATTCCCGCGACGACAGCCATCATCAGAAGTGTACGACGCATAGAGTTGCCTCCGAACTAAACTTTGACGGGGTTTGCCTTGGCCACGTGGTCGAACGCTTTCAGCATGGCAATCACGCCGGGCATATCTTTTAGATAAATCATATTGGGGCCATCAGACGGCGCATTGTCAGGATCAGGGTGGGTTTCCATAAACACTGCCGCGACACCCACTGCTACGGCTGCGCGGGCGATCACGGGGGCAAACTCACGTTGACCACCCGACGACGTTCCCGCCCCGCCTGGTTGCTGCACGGCGTGCGTAGCATCAATCACGATGGGATAACCAGTTTTGGCCATTTCCGGCAGAGAACGCATATCGGCGACTAACGTATTATAGCCGAATGACACGCCGCGCTCGGTGAGCAGTATTTTGGTGTTGCCAGTAGAAGCCACTTTCTCGGCGACGTTCTTCATGTCCCAAGGTGCTAAAAACTGCCCCTTCTTAACGTTGATCACCGCACCAGTTTTTCCAGCCGCGAGTAGCATATCCGTCTGGCGGCACAAGAAAGCAGGGATTTGCAGCACGTCGACCACTTCAGCTGCAATCGCGCACTGATCGGCCTCATGCACGTCGGTCAGTGTTGCCAAGCCCAACTTTGATTTGATTTCAGCAAACACGGGTAGTGCATCTTTCAAACCCATCCCACGCTTGCCCTTCACACTGGTGCGGTTGGCTTTGTCGAATGATGATTTGTAAATCAGCGGCACGCCTAGTTTGACGCACATTTCTTTGAGCGCGCTGGCAACTTCAATCGCATGAGCACGGCTTTCCATTTGGCATGGGCCAGCAATCAGCACAAACGGCAAATCGTTCCCGGCGGTAACGTTGCGGATAGTCACGTGGAATGGTTTTGGTGATGGGTTCATAGTAGCGAATATAGGTTGCTCTATCGATGATCGCTACTGTGATTTTCTTACGTTCTCGTCATAGGAATTAATCCAAAGAAAACAGCAAATTTAAAACGGCCTAACGCACCGGCGAGACCGTTTGGGCTTCTTCAGCCGTCAGTGCTGGCAGGCCATCAATACTGACAGCGTTCTTCTTGGCCACATAGGCTTTGATTTCCAGCTGGTCTTTCTGCTCGGTCCATTTGCGCATCGCTTTGCGGTCTTCGCGATAATCCATCAGCGGCACGCCGTACCCGCAGGAATCTGACACGCGATCCACATGAACGCGAATGATTGAACGCACGCCCATCAGGTCGCCATCAAACATCGCGGCAAGCGTGGTAAAATCCGCATTGGACGACAATACAACCTCGCCACGCCCATGAAACCGATAAATTTTCGGCGGCCCATCGAAGGCGCAGATCATAATGAGGATACGACCGTTCTCGCGAACGTGCGCAATGGTCTCGACACCGCTGCCGACATTGTCGAGATAAATCAGCGTGTGGTCATCCACGACGCGCAAGCTATCACCGCCCTTTGGGGAACAATTTATGTGCCCTGCACCCGACAGCGGCGCAGTTGATACAAAAAACACATGTTGGCGCGCGATCCAGGCACGAATTTTATCGTCGATTTTAGGAAACACCGAACCCATATGGGGTGCCTTTCGATGACTACGCCGCGTGCTTGAAGCGACCGATTTTGATTTTGCCCGCTTTTTTCATGGCCTGCGCCAGATCATAGCTGGCTTGCAGACGCGACCAAGTTTCAGCACCGCCGCCAAAAGCCTTATCGAGCCTAATGGCCATTTCAGGCGAGATGCCAGAGCGACCGTTCACCACATCCGAGAATTGCTTACGGCTGACGCCGAGTTTGCGCGCAGCGTCTGTGACTGTCAGCCCCAAGGGCTCAAGACAGTCGTAGCGTACCGAAAGCCCGGGGTGCGGAGGGTTTTTCATGGGCATGATCAAGATCCCCTAATGATAATCCAGCAAATCGATATCTCTGGCGTGGCCGCCCTCGAAGTGGAAAATAATTCTCCATTTCCCCGAGACTGTAATCGACCAAAACCCTGATAGATCGCCCTTGAGTGAATGAAGGCGATAGCCCGGCAGGTCCATATTGCGAATCTCGCTCGCCTCGTCGAGACGAGCCAGGATACGTTCAATTTTCTCGACCCGATCAGCAGGCAACTTTCGCCGGTCGCCCGTTTCAAATAATTGCTTCAAGCCCTTATGGCGAAAACCAATAATCATAGTGGAAAAGTGTAACCTATCACCTCTCACCACTCAATAGGGAGTTATCGCCATCTCAGGTCGCGCTCTGAGCAAATTAGGTGTTTAGTCCCGGCATTTGATGGGTTGGGTCGAGTCTGAATCGCTTTGCGTCATTTGTCCAGATTTTGCAGATGTATTCGTATGGCGTGAGGCCTTTGAGGGCCTTGAGACGCCTACCGTAATTGTAAGCGTTGATGAAGTCGGTGAGGTGGCTCTGCAACTGATGGTGGCTGTCATAGTGATAGCGCTTGACGGTGGCTTCCTTGATCGTCCGGTTCATGCGTTCGACCTGGCCGTTCGTCCAAGGATGCTTGATCTTGGTAAGCCGGTGCTCGATGCCGTTCTCGCGGCAGCGCATGTCAAACATGTGGTTCATGTATCTGGCCGTTGGGCCGTTCGCGTAACGCGGCGGAAACGTGAATTGAACGCCGTTGTCGGTGAGTATGGTGTGAATTCTGTAAGGAACGGCTTTGATCAGAGCTGTTAGGAACGTGGATGCAGATACCACGCCAGCCTTTTTCACAAGCTGTACAAAGGCAAATTTGCTCGTCCGGTCAATCGCGACATACAGGCACAGCTTGCCTTCAGCGGTGCGAACTTCGGCAATGTCGATGTGGAAGTAACCGATCGGGTAGATCTTAAACTTCTTCTTGTCTGGCTTGTCGCCCTTGACCTCCGGTAGCCTCGATATGCCATGGCGCTGCAAGCAGCGATGAAGCGATGATCGCGTCAAGTGCGGGATCGTTGGCTGCAACGCATAAAGGCAATCGTCCAGCGGCAGCAGCGTATGCCGACGAAAGGCAACAATGATGGCTTCGTCCTCGATCAACAACACGGTGGACTTCGACTGCTTCGGGCCAGTCGGCAGGTCGGCAACAGAGCCGCGCGTCTTCCACTTCGCCACGGTCTTCTGGTTGATGCCGTAGCGTCTGGATAGCGCTCTCAGGCTCTCTTGACTATTTTGTATCGCTCGACGGACAGCCTCTGTCGTTGTGGCGCAGCCGTGAAGAATTTGTCCCATAGCGCTTCCTTCCATTCCAAGGATAAGATTGCACCATCAAATACCGGGACTAAACACCTAGACCAACCGCGACTGTACCAGCGCCGCTTCGATGAACGATTGAAATAACGGGTGTGGTTCGAAGGGTTTGGATTTCAGTTCTGGGTGAAACTGTACGCCCACGAACCAGGCGTGGTCGGGGTACTCAATAATTTCTGGCAACACGCCATCGGGCGACATGCCTGAAAATACCATGCCCGCCTTCTCAAGCTGCGGTTTGTAGTTGATGTTCACTTCGTAGCGATGGCGGTGGCGCTCGGAAATGCTGGGCTGGCCATAGATCGCAGCCACCTTGGTGCCCGCTTTCAGGACGCACTGGTATGCGCCCAAACGCATCGTGCCGCCCAAGTCGGTGCCCTCCGTGCGGCGCTGTACTTCGTTGCCTTTGGTCCACTCGGTCATCAGACCGACAATCGGCGCTTTGGTCGGTCCAAATTCAGATGAGTTGGCCCCTGCTATATCGGCCACATTGCGTGCGGCCTCAATGCAGGCCATTTGCATGCCAAAACAAATACCAAAATACGGCACATCGCGCTCGCGGGCGAACTTCGCAGCCTGAATTTTCCCTTCGGCACCACGCTCGCCAAAGCCACCCGGCACGAGAATGCCGTGCACATGCTCCAGGTGTTTAACTACATCTTCACGCTCGAAAATCTCGGAATCAATCCAATCGAGGTTTACTTTCACGTTATTGGCGATGCCGCCGTGGGCTAAGGCTTCGGCCAGCGATTTGTAGGCATCTTTTAATTGCACATACTTTCCAACGATAGCGATGGTCACTTCGCCTTCGGGCTCGCGCACACGGCGCACAATCTCATGCCAACGGCTGAGGTCAGGCTCTTGATCTGTGGGCAGGCCAAAGTGCTTGCACACCTGAATGTCGAGGCCCTCGTCGTGATAGCCAATAGGCACCTGGTAAATGGTATCGACATCAACCGCTGGAATCACGGCCTCGGGCTTAACGTTGCAAAACAACGCGATTTTTCTGCGGTCAGACTGCGGCAAGGGCCGTTCCATCCGGCACATCAGCACATCAGGCTGAATGCCCAACCCCAAAAGCTCCTTCACAGAGTGCTGGGTTGGTTTGGTTTTCAGCTC
>JANLSL010000059.1:0-3312 GCA_031362385.1 Alphaproteobacteria bacterium
TGCTTTGGGTCATCCGGTTGGGGCAACCGGTGCCATCATCACGGTCAAAGCTATTTACGAACTTAAGCGCATCAACGGCAAATATGGCCTGATCACCATGTGCATCGGCGGCGGCCAAGGCATTGCCGCGATTATCGAGAATTTGAGTTAGGTCGAAACTAACTTCAACCCGACAATTCCTATGACGATCATGCCTAGAAAAAATATCCGCGTCAGCGTGGCAGGATCACCAAATAGTGCGACACCAATAACGGCGGTGCCGACCGCGCCGATGCCCGTCCACACTGCGTAAGCCGTGCCCAGCGGCAATGTCTTGACCGCCTGGGCTAACAACACGGCACTTGCAATATACAGCAGCGCAAACACCAGCGACGGCAACAGCTTGGTAAACCCGTCGGCATATTTCATCGCCGTGGTGAAACCAACCTCGCACAGACCAGCGATGCCAAGCAGAATCCAGGCCATGGCGCGCGTTACTCTTTTTTGTTTTTGTCTTTGTTCTCGCCCATGCGATCCATCAAGCCTGACATGAACGAATCTCGCGTCGGATCAAACGCCGTATAAACTTTGTTGACGGCGTTGGCGTCATACACTGTATCGGCCGTCAACTTGCCAAGGTCAGCGCGAATCATCCAACTGAACCTTTCGGGGTCTTCGGTCAGGACTGACTTGCCTTCTGCCGGGCGCTCAAGCAATCCACCGGGCCGCACGATGGTATACTTCAGGCCCGATGCCATCAGGTAATTCTCGGCTTGTTCTTTGAGGGGGAAAACTTTGCGCAGCACAAACCGCGAAAATAAAGGTGCCGCAGATTTGCTGGTGCCCGTGCCAATCACTGTCACCAATACAAAGCGTGGAATGCCCGCCGCTTTGGCACCATCAATAACATTTTTATTACCATCAAAATCTGGCCGACCACTGTCATTGGCGCCGGTACCGCCCAGTGTGGACACAGCGGCCCGGAAATAAGCCGAGGCTGCCGCCTTGGCAGTATCTTCTGCGTTCATGGCATCACCCTTGACCAGTGTGACGCCCAGTTTTTCAAGCTCTGCGGTATTCGACGTGGGCCGCACCATGACGGTGACTTTCTCACCCCGCGCGATCAGGCTTTTGACAACTTCAAGGCCGGTCGCCCGGTTACCGCCAAATACAATTACGCCTTCGCGGGGCGGTTCGAGGGCCTCAGTGACCTCAACAGGCTTAAGGGGGGCAGCGCGCGGAACCGGCGGCTGGTCACTCTCTTTTTCCTGAGCGACGGCCCCAAAACCGCATATCAGCGCCACGGCAACACCCAGTATTCCACCGATTCTCATGCGCATGGCGTTCTCCCTGATTAGAATCATGATTTAGAAGGATTCTCGAGGGTTTTAGGCCCTGAGTCGAGGGGAAACCAAGTGGTGAACGCTCATCTTCTTTGTGACCACAGCGTATTTCGCGATGCGTGCAAGCTAGGTTAGGGTGTCACGTTAATTGAATTGTGAGGCGATCGCGCGCGCAGTGCGTGGGCCGTCTCACACTAACAGGGAGCACGTGAATGGGTTTGATAAAGACAGCCGTTGCAGTCATTGCAGCGATGGGCATTTCAGCCTCGGCCTATGCCGCGGGTGAAACAGTATTGGTGGCAGGTGCGACGGGCAAAAGCGGCGTACCGCTGATCAAAATTCTGGCCGAGCAAGGCTACAAAGTGCGCGCACTGGTGCGTGACAAAGCCAAAGCGGGCGATATGGGCAAAGGCGTTGAAGTTGTTGAAGGCGATGTCACCAAGCCGGAAACACTTGGGGCGGCTTTGAAGGGCGCAACTTTCGTCATCTCAACTATTGGTGCAGGCAGCCCACAGCCCCCCAACAACCCTGAGAACGTCGACTTTAAGGGGATGGTGAGTTTGGTTGATGCCGCAAAAGCGGCAAAAGTGAAGCACTTTGTCTTGATGTCATCGATTGGTGCAGGCGATGCCAACCCTGACATGCCACTCAATAAAATGTTTGGCATGGTTTTGATGTGGAAAGGCAAAGGCGAAGACCACCTGCGTAAAAGCGGGCTAACCTACACGATTGTTCGCCCCGGCGGCTTGGCTGATTGCGAACCCGGCAAAGTGGGCCTGAAAATTGGCGCGGGCAATGAAGCCCTCCAGGGCCGAATTTGCCGTTCCGATACAGGCTTGATTATGGCCGACGCGCTGACCAACAAAGATGCAATCGGGAAAACTATTGCCACCATCAGCGACGAAAAAGCTGCACCCGGTACCTGGAAAAGCGCCTGGGCCGCTGTAAAGAAAGACTAAGCTTAGACGTTATTCACTACCGACAAACCGGCACCCCAAAGGTGCCGGTTTTTGTTTTTGGGGTTGGTGCTTTTGTAAAAAGTCCCGATCAGTTAGTCTTTCAGGTATGAAGTTTCTGCCGACCCCATCACGGTTTATGCTCATCATTGCCTGCACATTTGTGTTTGGCGCTCACCCTTCAATCGCTGCTGATACCGCATTCGTCGCAGGGGCAACGGGACGCACGGGGTCAAGTATTCTAAAACAACTGATCCAAGGCGGTTACACTGTTATCGCTTTGGCGCGTGACATCGCGGCGGTAAAGGAAAAAGAATCGGGTGTAACGTGGGTTGAAGGAAACGTCCGCGATATCAACTCATTGCGCCGGGGCATGGCTGGGGCTCAAATCGTGATCTCGGCTATCGGTGCAACGACAGGGACAGGACCCAACGCGCCTGAGTTTGTGGATTTCGCGGGCACACGCAATCTGGCAGACGTCGCCAAAGAGCATCGTATTCGTCAATTTGTTTTGATCGCCTCAGGCCGTAGTGGCTCCCATGCGGATCACAGCACACGCGAATTCATGGGATATGGCCGCTATTTCAAAACGAAGGGCGAGGAACATCTCAAAGCCAGCGGTGTTCCTTTTACAATTTTGGGGGCGGCAGGACTGAGCGCCAAGGCTGCCGGAGAAATGGGCATTCGGTTTTTCTCGCGCGCGGAATATAGCGCCACCACACAATCGACCGATGAAAGTGCGGTGATCGCCATTGATGATTTGGCCGCTGTCGTTGTAAGTACATTGTCAGATCCAGCGAGCTTAAACAAAAGCTTTGCAGTTATGAACGACCCCAAACGAACCCCTGGCGCATGGCGCAAAGATTTCGCCGCTATCGACATCAGCTGGCAATGAGGGGGGCTGGGCCATGAAACGTCGCATATCTCTGACATTACTCATCAGCGCTGCGGTTACTTTTTCAGGGTGCGCAAACACAACCTCTGTAGTGTCTCCGAAGCAGGTTGTCCTGATTGCCGGAGCAACCGGCATGATC
>JANLSL010000066.1:0-1617 GCA_031362385.1 Alphaproteobacteria bacterium
GCGCGGCGCTCAGGCTCCTGCCCATACGTAACCGTTGCTGCACATCCAACGACTGCCAGAACAGCCATCACATGACGAATGATCATGATCCACCCCATAATATTTTACCCAAGCCTAGCACGACGCCCTGCCCTCTCCAGCATCTTGTCGAGGGTGGTTCAGGGCGCGATCATGCAGCACCGAGCGCGTGTACTGGGCGCACTTTAACCCCCCGCCGGACGTGCAGCCAGGCCGCCAGGCCAAGACACCCCGCCGAGAACACCACCAAAACCGTTGCCAATGCATTGATCTTGGGGCTGACGCCTAAACGTACGGCTGAAAAAATTGCCATTGGTAGGGTGGTCGACTGCGGCCCAGACGTAAAACTAGCCACCACCAGATCATCAAGCGATAGAACGAAGGCCAGCAACCACCCAGCTCCAATAGCAGGAGCAATCAGGGGCAAAGTAATCGCCATGAAAACCCCGAATGGCGATGCGCCCAAATCTGCGGCGGCTTCTTCAACATCGCGCGGCATGTCTACAACGCGCGCTTGAACAACATATGCCACATAGGTCATCGCCAACGTTGCATGCGCCATTACCATCGTGCCTATTCCGCGTGCTTGATCAATGGCAACGAACACCAACAAAAGCGACAAGCCAGTGATAATGTCGGGCAGCACCAAAGGTGTGGCCAAGAGGCCCGCGAATAAAGTGCTGCCCTTAAAGCTGCCGTGGCGCGCCAAAACTAAACCTGCGCACGTTCCAAGGACACTCGCCACCGACGCCGATAACGTGGCGACAACAACACTATTTCCTGCCGCTGTCAGAAATTGACGATCTGAGAACAACTCAGCGTACCAGCGCAGCGAAAAGCCAGTCCACACGCCTGCCAAGCGCGAGTCATTAAATGAGGTGGCAATAACAACAAGCGTTGGAATATACAAAAATGCCAGGCCAATAATAAGCATGGTCACCGCGAAAATCGGCTTGCGAAATGCAATCATAATCCCGCCTCGGTATTGCGCGCAGCCCGTGTTTGCAAAATGGCGATAGGGGCCACAAGAATTGCCAGCAACACCGTGGCGACTGCAGCTGCAACCGGCCAATCGCGGTTAGAGAAAAACTCACTCCACAAGACCTTGCCAATCATCAGAACATCAGCACCACCCAATAACTCGGGGATGACGAATTCCCCCACGGCGGGCACGAAGACCAGCAGGCACCCGGCATATATGCCAGGCCGTGAAAGCGGCAGGGTGATGCGCCAGAATGTGCGCAGTGGTGTTGCGCCTAAATCAAGCGCAGCCTCAATGAGCGTGACATCAAGTTTTTCCAGCCGGGCATACAACGGCAGCACCATGTAGGGCAGATAACAAAACACCATGCCGATATAGACGGCAAACTCTGTGTTCATCAATTTGAGTGGTGCGTCGATCAAGCCAACCGACATCAGCGCCGCATTGATCAGGCCATTGGGCCGCAGCAGCCCGACCCAGGCATAGACGCGGATCAAGAACGATGTCCAAAACGGCAGTAATACTAAAAATAACAAGGGCAAGCGCCAGGACACTGGAGCGCGCACAATCGCATACGCCATTGGATAGCCGATCAGCAGCGCAAGCAGCGTTGAGAC
>JANLSL010000067.1:0-5211 GCA_031362385.1 Alphaproteobacteria bacterium
GCTTCGATCACATCACCGTTGCAGCCAACCGCTTCAACCGGATCGGTTTGGATGCCCGTGAGGTCAGCCAGGCGCTCCATCATCACGGGGTTATGACGCCCCCCTCCGGTAATCAACAAATGGTGCGGCGGTGCCGGGCACATCGCAATCGCCATCGCAAGTGTTGCGGCGGTGAATTCCACCAAGGTCGCAGCACCATCGGCCACACTCAGTCCGTCGATAATGCTGGGATCAAACGCTAAGCGATCAAGCGACTTCGGCGGCGGCTGCTTAAAGAATGGCGCACGCAGTAACTTTTTGAGTCTTTTCTGGTCAACTTGCCCCGCGCGCGCGGCCCTCCCGTTGCGGTCCATGGTCTCGCCGGTATGCTTGAGCATCCAGTCATCAATCAGCGCATTGCCAGGCCCGATATCAAAACCCAAAATCTCATAGGGAAATTGGCTTGGCTTTTTAATTGCGCGCGCTTCCCCCAACCACGTGATGTTACCAACGCCGCCAATATTAGCGACCACCACCGGCTTGGTTTGCAATGCCACCAGCTTGGTGTGAAACAGCGGCAGCAAGGGCGCACCCTGCCCGCCGTGTTTCACGTCATTTGCCCGGAAATCAAACACCACCGGAATATTCAACGCGCGGGCCAGCCGTTCACCATCACCGATTTGCCAGGTTTGACGAAGCTGGGGCCGGTGCCACACGGTTTGGCCATGAAAACCAATCACATCAGGCGTGCGCCCGGCTTGTGTGATCAGGCGGCGCACGGCAGTGGCGTGCAGATCAGTCAATTCAGCTTCGATCTTTGTCACATCGGGATTATTTTTCTCAGGCACCGATGAAACAAACCCGTGCAACCGCGCCCGAAAATCAGCCGCATACGGCACCATCAGCGCATCGCCAAAGCCCACGTCGTCCGCACCGTCAGTCTCGACCCAGGCGGCATCAATGCCGTCCATCGACGTCCCACTCATCAGGCCTATGGCGCTGAGAGGCCCGGAATCCTTAAGTTTTTTGCCTTGAGCCATTATCCCATCCGTTGTCGGCGCTGGTGCGCCGTGCTAATCAGCGCGCGCGTTTAGGGCCTCGAAAGACGTTATCCCATGGCAACCTTTAAATCAGAGTTGATAAACACGCTCTCGCAGCGTGGTTACCTCCATCAATGCACTGACCTTGACGCGCTCGACGCCAAGGCCGCCAGCAGTGTGATTACAGGGTACGTGGGGTATGACGCCACCGCCGATAGTTTGCACATCGGCAATTTGGTGTCGATCATGATGCTGCGCCGGATGCAACAAACCGGCCATCGACCCATCGCCCTGATGGGTGGCGGAACCACCAAAATCGGCGACCCCTCGGGCCGCGATGAAGTGCGTGCGCTGGCTGATGATGCCACCATTGTTTCACGCATTGCGTCGATTCAAACCACCTTTGATCGGTTTTTGAAATTTGGCAGCGGGCCAACTGACGCCATTTTATCGAACAACGCACAGTGGTTGGATAAACTTGAGTACATTCCTTTCCTGCGCGATGTGGGCAAGCACTTCACGATCAACCGCATGTTGACGATGGATAGCGTGAAATTGCGGCTGGAGCGCGAACAACCGCTGACGTTTCTTGAGTTCAACTATATGATTCTTCAGGGCTATGACTTTGTCGAGTTGTTCCACCGTCATGGCTGCACATTGCAAATGGGTGGTTCGGACCAATGGGGCAACATTGTCCAAGGCGTAGACTTGGGCCGCCGCATGGCCAACAGCGATTTGTTCGGCTTCACCTCACCGCTGATTACGTTGTCTTCGGGCGCCAAGATGGGCAAATCTGTTTCAGGCGCGGTATGGCTAAGCGCCCATCGCCTGAGCCCGTATGACTACTACCAATTTTGGCGCAACACCGAAGACGCTGATGTCGGCCGTTTCATGAAGTTGTTTACTGATTTGCCATTGGACGAAATCGCGCGTTACGAAGCGCTGCAAGGTGCTGAAATCAACGAGGGCAAAAAGAAACTGGCACTGGAAGCCACTGCGCTTCTGCATGGTATAGACAATGCAACAGCCGCCGCCGAAACCGCGCGCAAAACTTTTGAGGAAGGATCGGCGGGCGATGACTTGCCCACCGTGACGAAATCAAAGGCAGAGATTGAAGCAGGATATACAATTACGACGGCAAATGTCGAAATCGGGTTTGCTGCCAGCAAGAACGAGGCGCGGCGCAAAATTCAAGAAGGCAGCGTCAAAATCAACGACGAAAAAATATCAGATGAGAATTACAAGCTGACGGAACAAGACTTTCGTGACGGCGCCGTGAAAATATCTCTCGGCAAAAAGAAGTTCGGCATTATTAAGTTAAAGTAAAACCCCTCACCCGACGCTAACGCGTCGACCTCTCCCTCAAGGGGAGAGGTTAAAAAAGCAATACCCTCGCCCGTCCGGCTAAAAGCCGGCCCTACATCGGCACGTCTTCGACGTGACTGGGAGAGGGTGCCGAGCGGCAGCGAGGCGGTGAGGGGTGAATTCACTTTTGAACAGGCGCAGCTACCTTCGGCTTTGAACTCCCTCCGCCGAAGATCGAGAATATCTTGCGGGTAATTCCAGGCGTTAATACGGACAACGGATTGACGAACGGCTCGGCCGTGGCTGAAGGCCCGCGCCAGCTAAAGCTGGCTGCAAAAATACCACCGCCCTTTTCAGTGCCGGTCAGAATCGTGCCAACAATCGGAATGGAATTGAGTGCCGCATTCAGCGTGTAGGCTGGAATAACAGTACCTTCCATATCGATCTCGGAATCACTAAAGCGGTAAGTGCCCTGCGCGGTCAGGCCCAAAGAACTGCCAAACATCTCGGCATCTTTAATCCGCAATGTCGACGACGAGAATGTGAATGGCACATTCAGAGTCTTGAATGAAATGCCTTCGCCGCGCAGCTCGTCAGCAATACCGGTCAATGAAGCAACAGATAAAATGCGCGCAATCATCGGCGCCTGGATCAGCTTAAAATCACTTATCGCGATTTTACCTTCGACAGCGCCCTCACGCGAAACTGTGCCAGTAATATCGAGCGCACCGCCCTTGATGTCATCAAAGAGGCCAGCGCTTTTCACCACCCCACCGCCATCGGTGCTATGGCCTTTGATGGTACGAACCCCACCCTGACTGGTGAGTGCAAAATCAAATGCCGCACCTGATTCAACTTTGCTTTTAAGGTCAACTTTTTGAATAACGCGGCGGTTGCGATCAAAGACCAGCGACACATCTTTCAGTGGCGACTCTTTGCCCAGCCACATCTGGCCGAAATTGGCAGTTAACCGCACCGGTACCTGGTCTTGCGGTTGAAGCGGGCCTTGTACTTGTTGGTCCTCCGCCGCACCACCCCGCGATTCGTCTTTGTTGAGCTCTTTCCAAAAATAAGACGCATCAAATACCGGGCCGCTCACGTTCAAGATATAGCGGCCATCGTCTTCTTTGAGCGCATCGAGTGTCAGATCAGTTTTTGCTGTTTTGCCGGTGGTAATTTTAAGGGTCTTGAGTGCATTCTCAGGTCCGAAGGTCACAGCCCCTGCGATATCTAAGTCGTTCTCAGCCTTTATTGTAAAACCAGGAACAGAAACCAGCGCGCCGTTTTTCAACGCCACCTCGGTTGTGAAATTTGCCTTAAGGCCCGGCGCTTTGTTCCATCCCAATTCAGGGATCGCAAGTGCTACGCTTGTCAGGTCACCCTTAGCATTCAGCGTCGCTGTGCCATCGCGCATGACCCTGTAAATCACCGCCGTGCGCACATCGCCATCAATGTTGGGTGGGATGAACGGTGCGACCCCAAGCTGCACCAAAGGCCGGTCGTCATTCTTTACTAAAGCATCGAGCACATATTCACTGCGCATTGCCGCACCGGTAAAATCTTCTTTCCACTGCAGTCCGGTGCTGATCGGGCCTAGCTTCGTCGCCCCGGCAACTTCAAGGCCAGAGTTCACCACGCTCAGCGTCAAATCGCCTTCAGTCAGCGGCATCCCGAACAGGACGTTCTCAATGCGCGTATCAGTCACGCGCGCCTTCACGCCGATCTTAAGCTGATCGAGCGACAAATCACTGAGTAACGGAAATTTCAGCGACAAATCCACATCAGCTTTGCCCGACGCAGTATTCGGATCGACCTGCATTGCGCTGGCGTATTTCAATGGCTCGTGATCGATCAGTCGCAAGGCCTCGCCCAAGTCGCCTTTGATTTTGATATTAAAGTCGGCTTTAGGAAGATCGGTCGCTAAGTCGAACATGCGTAAAGTAGATGTTTCAACCCGCAAGCCCTTGCCGCTAATGACATCGGGAACATAGCCGCTCGCCACCTCAATAATGACATCCTTCAAGCCGACATTGAGAACGCCGATGGTTTTCTCAACTTTCGGCATGCCCTTGATGTACGTAACGGCAATCGAATCTAAATCAGCGCGTAATTTTAGCGCTGCGGGCTCTAAGGCCCAAGCTTCGGTGCCACTGAACTTCATCGCCGCAGTCACATTCCTGATCGCACCGCCGGAAAGATTACTGTCAATCCAATCAAGCGTATTTGGCGCTACTGCTTTGGGCCATAATTCTTTCAAGGCCTGTAACGTCAGTGCATCTATTTTTGCTTGTACATCAACGTCAGGAGCAGCGCGCATATTGCTGGCGCGTCCCGTTGCTGAGATCACCGGCGATATGCCGTCTTGGCGCACCACGCGTACTTCGAATTTATCGAGCGAAATTTGGTCAAGACCACCGCTGGTGGCGGCCTTCAGCTCAGCTCCGCTGATGGCCACAGTGCCGCCCCAGTCCTTTGGCAGCGCCAGTGTGCCTTCACCGGCTGTCAATGCAACATTACCCCACGCCGTGTCAGAGGTAAGATTATCAGGCACAAGATTAACTTCGATGCTGCCCTTCACTGCCGCATCAATTGCTTTTAGTGGTTCAAGCTCGGGTGCCAGATTTGCGAACGATGACAACCGCAAGCCATTGAACGAGGTCGTCAACGACAACAACCCTGCGGCATAGGTGTAGCGGCCTGCCACATCGACCGACAATGTTTCACCGCCCCCGATGAGCGGAAGATTGCCAGCAATCTCGATGGTTTCACGCTGGCCAAGGAGGCGTAAATTTGCGTCTGGCACCAACCATTGTCCGCCGCTGGCTTCATCGACAAAGACAATGGTGGATTGGGTAATGTCCACACTTTCAAGCGCCGGGCCGCTTTC
>JANLSL010000076.1:0-5309 GCA_031362385.1 Alphaproteobacteria bacterium
GTTTGAGGGTTTGGCAAGTGCTCGTGCCAACATCAAGCGGCCGCGCTCGCCACCCGACAGTCGATCAACCGTGGTGCGCACTTGTTCAGCGGTGAATAGAAAATCTTTCATGTAACCAATCACGTGGCGCTTGGTTTCACCCACTTGCACATAGTCAGCCCGCTCACCGGCCAGCGCTTCTTTCAGCGTCCACGCGGGGTTGAGCATTTCACGGCGTTGATCCAGCGTAACCATTTGTAGATTCTGCGCGACTTTGATTTTGCCGGTGTCAGGTGCCAACGCCCCGGTCAGCAAATTCAGCAGTGTGGTTTTACCAGCGCCATTGGGCCCCACTAAACCGATCCGGTCGCCACGTGCCACACGGATGGAGAAATCTTTCACCACCACGTTGTCGCCATAGAATTTGTTCACGTCGAGCGCTTCGCTGACCAGTTTGGCCGAGGTATCAGCCTCAGCCACGGCCATATTGACGGTGCCGGGTGCGCGGCGCGTTTCGATGCGGGTCTGGCGCAAGCCCTGCAGATTGGCCATGCGTTTGACGTTGCGTTTGCGCCGTCCCGACACGCCGTAGCGCACCCAATCTTCCTCGCGGACAATTTTGCGGTCAAGTTTGTGGCGCGCTATTTCTTCTTCTTCCAAAAACAAATCGCGCCAGTCTTCAAATTCCTCAAAGCCTTTTTCCACTGCGCGCGTTGCCCCCCGGTCCATCCACACGGTCGAGCGGGTGAGGGTGGATAAAAAGCGCCGGTCGTGGCTGATCAGCACCAATGCTGAGCGCAAACTTTTCAATTCTTTTTCCAACCATTCGATGGCGGGAAGGTCGAGGTGGTTGGTGGGTTCGTCGAGCAGCAAAATATCAGGCTCGGGGGCGAGCACGCGCGCCAACGCAGCGCGGCGAATTTCACCGCCTGAAAGGGTGGCCGGGTTTTCTTCACCCGTCATGCCCAACTCGCCCAACAAATATTGCGCGCGGTAGGGGTTATCGTGATCGGCAAAACCCGCTTCAACATAATCTAATGTAGTAGCGAAACCTTTCAGGTCGGGTTCTTGTGGGAGATAACGAATAGAAGTGCCCTGGCGCACAATGCGCTCAGCTTTATCGGCCTCAAGTAAGCCAGCCGCGATTTTGAGCAGCGTAGATTTGCCCGAGCCATTGCGCCCGACCAATCCAATGCGCGCATTTTCATGCACAGTCAGGCCAGCGCCTTCCAGCAATGGCGTACCGCCAAAGGTGAGGTGAACATCGCTGAGCTGAAACAGGGGAGCTGCCATAAGGCGCGGTTTGTGCAGGAAATAGAGCCCAGGCTCAAGGCCTGATCTCTATTTCCACGCACCCGCTTCTACTTTTTATTGCGGCGGCAGTTTTGTGACATTGAGTTCGAACAACTCGAGCATCACACCATTGGGGTCCCACAATAACGTCTGGGTGGTCAAAGATGAAGGCGAGGGGCCGGGCCCATGTGCAATCTTAATGCCCATGGCTTTGGCACGTTTGACGATTTCCGCGGTGTTGGATACCCGTGTTGGCATGATAATTTCGCCATGCATCCGGCGGTGATCGGGATCGTTCATATTCTTGCACGAGGCACTCTTGGGATCTGGGATGCCCAGAAAACCGACGCGGCTGCCGATTATTGGTCCAGCCGGGTATTCGCCTTTGCCCTCCATAATAATAAAGCGAATTTTAGTTCCCTTTGGAACGTCGGCAAAGTATTCCACCAATGACGCTGGTGCGAAGCCATCGAACTGAACCGTCTCACCCAAGACGTCGCGATAGAACTTTATCGATTCTTCAATCTTGCAGGTCACAATCATCGTGCGCACCATTTGCGCCTGCACCGGAACGTCTTGTTGTGCGAATGCAGGCATGCAACCAAGCCAAGCGGCTGCTGCGAGCAAGAGTTTTCTTATCGTCATAGTGTCCTCCCCGAATGTCTAAAGCAGGGGAAGTTTAGACGGTTTTTGACTGCCCGGGAATCGCGTTCGAGCGTCTGTTTACTTACTTTTCAAACCGTCCACGGCGGCCAGCATGGCCTCGTTGAGTGGACGGGTGCGGTATCCATCTTCGGCCAATTTCGCCTGGACGACACCTTTTGTATCGATCACGAAGATGGCGGGCTTTGGCACACCGTGCGCCATGTTGCCTTCGGGATATTGCGGATCGCGGATGTCGAAGGCGTCGATCATTTGTGATTTTTTGTCAGACAACAAAGTGTAATTAATGCCGCGTTGGGTGGCGAATGTCGCCAGCACTTCGGGCGAGTCATAGCTGAGCGCTGCGAGCGTGTAGCCGCGTTTGGCTAAGTCAGCCGTGATGCGATTGACGTCAATCAGTTGGATCTGACAGAACGGGCACCAGCTGGCCGAGCGCACAAACAACAATACTGTGCCATTCTTGCCCGTGATGTCGGCGTAGGTTTTTGGGGCACCTGTTTTATCCAGCGCCTTGAACGGCATGGGGATTTTTGCCCCGACTGCCGGGCCAATGTCGATGGTCGCGGCAGATGCTGCCAGTGAAAACAAACCAACGAAGGCAAGGGCGAGGAATGATGTGCGGCGCATGGGGGGGTCCTTTTCACGTTGTGCAAAGTGACGCATGACGTGCCTGAACGCAAATCACCAATGCGCGATCATGCAAACGCCTGTAAATGTCACGCTTGAGGGGCAACAAACTCAGTTGTCACCCCGCACTTGATGCGGGGTCCAGGGCGTAACGCACGGCTGGTTTTTGTGACCCTGGATGCCGGGTCAAGCCCGGCATGACGAGTTGAGTTTATGAGCACCGTTCTTGCCCTACTCTCAGGGTGTCGCCCCGGCGTAGGCCGGGGTCCATGCCTGGGCTTACGGCGAAGCGCTTTTGGATATTGGACGAGCACTACTTTGAGAGTATATTTTCATTGTGAAAAATCATTCGGACAATAAAGCTGTGTCTACCTCGCCCCGAAAGAGTGCCTTGAAGGCAGCCCTTGCCAAATTGAAAATGAACCATGCTGAGTTTGCCGCAGCGTTTCAAATTAGCTCTCAGGCCTTGCGACGATTGGGGCGAGGATACCATCGACGGCATCAATCCGAGCAAACGCTATTGCACGTCATCAAGCGCGAACCAGCAGCGGTTATGCGGGCGTTGGGGCCAAGCAAGTAATCGCTAGGCAACATATGATGCGAGCGGTGCCGCATTTAAGCTCGTTGGGCTTAGGCCATAATTACTATTCGTCAACATCGCTGAATGGAGATCTATTTCTAACTGATGGTACTTTCTCAATGGAAGGTACTGGTTCAATTCTTTGCGTTCGCCGCGCATAGTCTTTCCAATCCCAATCGCCTTCTTCTTCTCTTTCGGCATCTCGCTGATCTTTCTTTTGTCTTGTGTCTCTAACAGCATTATCAACCGCGAATTTAGCGTCAGCAAGTGTGTCTCGGATAGAGTCGTCCTCGCTAAATAAACTTTCAAGCTGATTAATAGCCGAATTCAGATCATCAAAATTATCCTCAGGTTCGATATCTAAATCTGGTTCGGCTGCTGTTATGTCTGCGACTGAAGAAATTCTATCGACTAATCGCGTTCTTATTTTTAAGCTTAAATTCAAGAGAATGGTGGGTGGAATTAGTGCCAACAAAAGGTCATCATCAAGAAATGAGACATCAATTTGATCAAAGAGGGCGTTTTGCAAATAGGTAGATGTTTCATACCTTAACTGATCATCTAAGAGTCCCATTTGGTGTGCTCTCGCAATAGCGCGAATTCTTGGATCATAGCTTAATCGCCACGAAGTCATAGTCTTGCGATGCAGCATCGAAGGATACTGCTTTACAATAGTACTAAATACTTCAGGCGATGCGCGATCACCTAGAAAAGAAAATAGTAATCGGTTAATTGCAGCTTCATCTGGTACTTCCGCAATTCTTTCTATCAGTAAGGAGTTGAGCGCGGATGGGATTACTACGGCATCTGATATTGGTGTGGCGCCCGAACAAATGGCTTCACTTAAAATAGTTTCTGATTTTGTTCCGCGAAGATACAATTCCTGCATACCCTCTGTTTCGGCAAGAACTGCGCTGAGCGCATCTGTTATTGTGGGGTGCTTAAATATCCAAAATGTCTCCTGGCTTTCTCTGGTTTGTGAAATGAATGAGTCCTTCAACTCAAGAATCGACTGCCCTAGAGATTCTCGATCTATGTCAAAATAGCTCAACACCAACTGCTGCATTTCCGTTGAGGCACCATTTACCGGTAAGCGGTTCTTATGTAGAAAGACCAACGTTAAGGCTGCGCGGTGCAGCTTTGACAGCTCCTTTATTGTCTGCAAGAGGTGTTCTTTAGGCTCCTTAATAAATTTAATTAGGGAGTCGTTCGCAGTAGAGATGTGCCGGGTAAATGCAGAGTCCCCAAGTCGCCTTGCTATTTCTGGTAATAGCATCTGCTCCTTAGCCAGCGAATCAAGTTGCGGCTTGACTCTAGCTTTCCAATTTTGTGGTTGGTTGCCAGCCTTAATGTGATTATAGAGAATCTGTGTGCGTTCATTTAATGTGAGTTCCCCAACATAAACGACCGCGCTTGCATCTCGAAATAGCGGATGATTCCTAGAACCAAGTTTTGGTTTTGCAGCCTCGTATATATGCTGGCGCGATGTGAGGATAAAATTATTACCGCCCGGTATCGCGGCTTGAAGTTTAGCCATATTAGCTATCCAGCAATCGACAAAATCATCACGCAATTGATTGGGGCCAAAGGCATCATCTATCCAGTAAAATCCCCCAGATTCGTTTGGGTTCCAATTCTCAAAAAGGTGATTCGGATTTTCGATTTTATAACATTTATGAGCCGGGTTTTCCGCAGACATAACACTCAAAATCGCTGCAATACTTGATTTGCCTGTAGCGGGACTGCCAAGTAACAAAACAATACCGTGTTTTGCTAGAATTTTTACAGCCTTTTGATGTGGGCTGGTCGGGACATAAACTTTAAGTGTTGGAAGCATATGTTCGAGGAGCGATTTTGTTTGAGTTGCCGCCCTCTCATCCAAAATAGTTGATAGATCTCCTAGTCCATAAACTCTTGGGACTAACGCTCTTAATTTGTTACTTGACCGAATTGCCTTTGTAATAAATTGCTTACCAAATAAATGCGGGTTTATGACACCTAAATTTCTGAGTTCTTTTTTTATTGTCACTGCTATTGGCGCATCGACCGATATGTTAGTCATATATACGTAGGTGTCTGCCTGGCCGTCTTTTACCAGTTCAGCAATGCTCTCCTTTTCTGCTGTTAAGTCACTGACTTTTAGGTGCCTTTCAGCTTTAGATGAAAA
>JANLSL010000084.1:0-2610 GCA_031362385.1 Alphaproteobacteria bacterium
GCGTTTCATATCGCTGGTAACATGGATCAATCAGTCGATTCGATATTGCTACCCTTCTTAGCGACGATGCGTAGCATCGTCGGCGAAGACGGCGTAAAAACCACCGCTGATGATCTTGCGTATTATAGCAACGATCTATTCTTCTGGGATGATCGCTTAGAACCCTTTGCCATTGTGCGGCCCACCGCGCGCGATCAAGTGCCCGCCATTGTGCGCACTGCGATAGCGCACGATATGGCGATCTATATTCGTGGCGGCGGGATGTCATACACCAATGGCTACGGCCCAACCACGGCCCATAGTATTGTGCTTGACTTGAGTGGCCTCAATCGAATCATTGAGGTTGATCCCATCAACCGCTTTATTACCGTCGAGGCTGGCTGCACCTGGGCGCAAGTCATCGAGGCTTTGGCCCCCCATAACATGGTGGTGGACTTTGCACCGCCGCTCTCGGGCAGCCACTCAACCGTTGGCGGCGCATTAGCGCAAAACGTCCCCGGTGGTATGCAAGGCGTGTTGGGTTTGGAAGTGGTGCGCGCCAATGGCGACGTGGTGCGCACAGGTTCATGGTCGGCGCGAAAGAATGCCAAACCCTTCGCGCGCAATTATGGGCCTGATCTGACAGGCTTATTCTTAGGCGATAATGGCGTCTTCGGGATCAAGCTCGCCGCCGGACTACACTTGAAGCATCGCGCTAAAGCGCAAGCCTATGCCTCCTTCGCGTTTGAAAGTTACGAGGACATGGCCGCCAGCATGATCGAGCTATCGCCCTACGACTTTATCACCCGACGCACCGGCCTTGACCCCTATGAAAGCCAATCGATTGCAAAAGTGAGTTTTAAAAATGCTGTCTCCGCTGCGGCCAAGATTGCCGGGCAAGAGCGCGGACTGACAGCGGGGATGAAAGCCATGGCGGAAATGGCCACTGGCGGGCTCGATTTCATGGCTGGTGTAAAATGGTCGCTGCATTTGAAAGTTGAATCGCACTCAGAGCGCGCAGCCGACGACGGCATCAATATTGTGAAATCAGTTGCCGCCAAACGGGGCCGCGAATTCCCCGCCATTCTACCCCGCGCACGCGAGGCAATCGGGTTCTCGATACGCAAGTTCTTGGGCAAAGATGGTGAACGCTGGATCGCCACCAGTGCGATGTTTGCTTTATCACGTGCGGTCGAGGTCGCCTCAGCCACCGAAGCATTCTTTGCCACGCACAAAGCTGACATGGCCCGCCACGGCGTGGTGCATTCCTATGTCACAAATTTTGGCCAGCATTATTTTTTGACTGAGCCATGCTTTTATTGGCGTGATGAATTATCAGAGCTGCATTTACGAGCCCTGCCCGCCGATGAAGCAGCGCGATTTAAAGAATTGAAGGGCTTACCTGAAACACGAGCGTTGGTGCGTGAATTACGAAGCAAACTACGCACTCTGTTTTTCGAGATGGGTGCAATCCATGTTCAGGTCGGCGGCTTCTACGATTTCGCAAACGCCATTGAGCCGACAACGCTTCGCTTACTCGAAGATATAAAAGGCACACTCGACCCCTCAGGTCACCTCAGCCCCGGTAAACTCGGCGGTCTCAAACAGCGAACAGGAAAAATATCATGAGCTCTGAAACGTTTATCGGTCGCATTGATTTAACTGAACCTGATGGCGCTAAAACCGATTACGAGCGGTTTATTGTCACCGCCAACCCTGATGGTACGCGCACCTTGCGGACCCTCACACGCTCTCCAAACGGCGATTTGCTGCGTGATGTGAATCAGCTGGTCGCGGCTGACTGGCGGCCGATCGAGGCTATCGGCCGCTTGTTCTACAAGAACCAAGCCCAGGGAACGGTATTGCGCCGAATCATGGGTGATAAGCGGCACTCATATGTTTGGGCCCAAAGCGGCGAAGTGGAACACGCCGAGTTCGACGCCCCGCCAAAGATGAACCTTGGCTACCACCCCATCTTTCACGATGTGTGGAAGATGAGCTTTCTGGATACAACACATCACGAGTTTCAAGACATCTTGGGCCATACGGTGTCGAACTCATGGAACGGAAGTTCTTTGGGTCACGGCCAGAAAATCAAAGGCCAAGCCAAGTTCGATGGCCGCGAAAAAGTGTCCGTTCCCGCCGGTACATTCGACTGCGAGCGGTTTGTCTGGAATACGTCCTTTGGAAAGGTTCTCCACTTGTGGCGGACGGGACCGCATCATCTGTTCGTCAAGCTGCTGGTGGCCACGGGCGATAAAGGGGGGTCGGTCTATGAACTGGCCGCGCTGGAAACTCAGAAAGCCGTCTGGACCGGCTAACTAGCTACACGGAAACTTCGCAGCCATTGCACTGGCAACGACAAGTGCCGCAGGGAAATGGAGCGTGCCGGTATTGGCTTGGGCATATGCCGTAAACGCTTCGCGTACCGCCACTTCATCAGCAGCGCGTGGATAGCACCACGTGTGTTCGCCGTAACGCCATTGGTTGACGAATTTCGCACCAACCGCCATTTGGCTGCCGTAGGTAAAGCCGTTGATAAAGCCACGGCATAATGCCTGATCAGCGCTTGCGTCACTTTTACAAGCCCGCACAAGATCGATACCCCTGATCGATTTCTCGATCTCGGCC
>JANLSL010000085.1:0-3293 GCA_031362385.1 Alphaproteobacteria bacterium
CCCTCATCGCGCCCGTGCAGATGCCAAAATGCCAGCGCGGAAATCATGTCGGCTGTAATTTTGGGGAAACCTTTATTCAGCACCATTGCGGCTTCCAAGGGTAACTGAGGTGCAAATCCAGCGAGCACCTCTTTGTTAGAAGGTGGCTGGCCAGTTTTGTAGTCAATGACCACAACGCTGCCATCAGATATCATATCAATGCGGTCTGCTTTGGCAGTGAGTTCAAACCTGCCTTCGGGGCCGCGCAATGTCAGTGCGCCGCTAATTTCGGCGAAAGATGAAGTGATTTCTGAGCGGCGTGCTGCTTCGTATTCAACAAACCAACGTGCGATGCGTTGGAAACGGGGCCACCAAAAAGCGCGCACTGCAGGTCGCACGGTTGAATCTGCGAATAGCCGCTGACCGATATCAAATAGCTGTAGTTCGGTTGTACATTTGGTTTCGACAAACCTCTCCAGTGCTTTGTGAATTAGGCTGCCGTAATCAGCGGCAGCGACATCGGCATCAATTGGTTCGAGCGCAGTCAGGCGCAGAATATGGCGCGCATAAATGCCGTAAGGGTCGCGCATCCAGGTTTCAACTTGTGTGACTGATAACCGGCGTGGCCGGGCACGCACAGGCGGACGCGGTTCTGGCGCTAACCAGGGCTTAATCTGGCGAGGCAGGGTGATGCGCCGCGCATACTCAAGCCACGGTGCATGTTCAGCCAGCTTTGGCAAACGCGCTGCTGCGATCACTTGATCAAGTCGTCTGAGCCAGCGCGACGGAACGCTTGGTGCGCCGTCAACTTTTTTTGCGCGTGAGAGAATGATACGCGGACTGCATAACGCCTCGGCAATGTCGTGGGCGGCCAATCCAATCCGCCGTTCAGGGCTTTGCAATCCACACGCGGCGCGCATGGGACGACTCAGCCAGGGGTCGGGTGCTGGCTCAGATGGCCAGGTGCCTTCATTCAGGCCTGCGAGAATAATGGTGTCGAAGCGCTGAAGCCGTGCTTCCAGGGGCCCGAGGATTGCCAGGCGCGGGTGCTTCCCGAAACGCGGGCGGACCACGCGGCCCTTGAGCAAAGCTGCAAACAAAGCCGGATATGATTGTGGCGCGATGGGAGGCAAAGCAGCACATGCATGTGCTAACTCTGCGACCACGTGTGCAGCACTTTCGCCATCTTCACCGGCCCATAGTCTCAATGGACCTGAAGTGTCGTGGGTTTGTGCAAGCGCTTCGGCGCACTTCATGTGGGCTTCAAGCAAGGCCGCAACCGAGGCTTGCTCTGCACTCATTGCGGCTGTGAAATTTTCACAAGCCTTACTTAAGTGGTCGACCCATGTTGCAATCTGATCGCGATGCTCGTTCAGCCCCGCTGCACTCTGGCGTAACGCGGCAAGCCCAGGTGCCAGGCGCGGGCCACGATAGATCATGCGTTCCGTCAGGCGCGTGAGATCACGAAATGCGACCACATCCATTCCCGCAGCAACTAAAGGATTTTTGCACACGGCTAGCACGGGGATAGGTGCAAACTGTGAAGCAACCATGTTCGCAATGTGACGCAAGACAACGCCAACCGGAGAGACATCAAGGTCACGGCCCGCAGAGTCGTCGATGGCAATTTCCCAGCGCTCAAGCTCACTGGCAACGCGCACAGCCAGGTTGCGGTCAGGCGTGACAAGAGCACAAGTTTGCCCAGGTCTATCAAGCGCCTCGCGCATGACCATGGCGATGCCAGCTGCTTCCTCGCGTGCCGCCGGCGCAATGAGTTGTGACAGCCCATCGACTGCGGCTGCAGAAAGATTCAGATCAGTCCAGGCGTCTGTGGCAGCAGCAGGGCGCATGACTTCAGAGACAAAGCGCAACCGCGTTTGTGCCTGAGCATTAGTATCGGCAGTTGCTGGCCAAGGATTGACGTTATCGCGGTCAACGCCGAGATGCTTAAGCAGGTGTTTGAGTCCAAATTGCGGGTGCGTTTCATCAACCGCGGCCCAGCCATGTTCGTTAAGATTCTGATCGAGGCCCGGCAGAACAACGCAGCCGCGTGGCAAGCTTGCCACTGCTCCCAAAAGGTCGGCAGTTGCTGGAATACTCCCGGTCGAGCCCGCTGCAATAATAGGGCCTGGTAACGAGTCACCCAGCGCGCGCCAAATCTGAGCTTGGGCTGCAAAGATTCGATTTCGATGGTCGACGGGGTCAATGCAACCCTCATCACGTAAAATATCGGGCCATGCCGTGGTCACGATATCCAGAAATCGCAAGGTCGCTTGCCAATGTTCAGCATACTCAGCCGGGGCTAGAGTTTTGAGTTTTTCAAATCCGATGCGTTCGGTTTGCATTTGATCAATGAGGCGGGCCAGTTCTGCGGCCAACGCAACAGCTTGGTCATGGGCCATCTGGTCGCGTTTGAGTATCAAAGCTGCCAACAGCATTTGACGGCGCAGAGGCTCGATCGGGGGCGGGATATCCGCGGCCTGTTCACCTCGGGCGGCAAACCCGGTCAGCACCGCTTCATCTTCATCAAGATCGTTCAGCGGCACCAGACGTGGCAACAACACTGGCGTACCGTTGCCGAGCCTCAGAAAGGCTTCGCGTAACGCACGACAGGCGCGACGGGTGGGCATTAACACTGTCATGCGCGCCAGGGTGAGGGGGTCCTTGTCCGCATCAACCTTTAGGCCTGTGGCCAGCGCATCGACAAATGCGCTGGTTGGGGGAATCGTAAAGACAGTCGGCTTGCCTGACCGCTTGAAATTTTGCCAGCTATGAATTTCGCTATGGGTCGAAGAAGCGCTCATGCGCGCGAGGATAACCCAGATGCCGCGAGGCCCATATGTTTCAATTTGTCATCAGTGGCACTAATAGCGTGCGGGGTGCCGACATGAAACCACTCGCCGTTTTGAACTACGCCGGCCAAACGGCCCGCGTCTATGAGGCGCTGCCAGATGCGCCACACGGAAAAGGGCTCAGGTCTTTCACCAGCGAAAATTGTCGGTCGCAGCAGCTGGATACCGGCATAGACTAGCGGCGCTCGGGCGTAGGTGCCGCGCGGTGTGAGGTGCCCGTCAGGGCCAATAAAAAAATCGCCAGCACCGTCATACCCGTGCGTCTTGGCGGTAGGGTGGAGCAGCAACAGCGCGTCGACTGAATCGCTCCACGCCGCTTGCAAGAGCTCAACTGCTGATATGCTGCTGGCGACAGTAAATGCATCAGTATTAGCCACAAAAAAAGGTGCCACGCCTAGCAGCGGCAATGCTTTAACTATGCCGCCCCCGGTTTCGAGGAGTTGGTCGGTTTCATCAGAAATG
>JANLSL010000145.1:0-7329 GCA_031362385.1 Alphaproteobacteria bacterium
CTGCGGCTGGCGGTGCGGTTGGAACTTCGGCCAAACGGGTCACGCGCTCGGTAGGTGCTGCTTGCGGGCGCGGCGGCCCGCCATTGCCAACAGCTTCAGTGGTTGCACTTTCGTTGAGGGGGCGCACGGTTACAGGGGCCTGACGGCCACCCTGATCGGCGTATTCACTTTTATTGCGATCTGCCACAAGCCCTTCGACTGCTTTCTTTGGCTTGGCATCGGCGGGTTTGGCATCAGCAGGTTTGGCATCAGCAGGTTTGGCATCAGCAGGTTTGGCAGGCTCGGTCGGCGCCGCTGACTTGAATTTGCTGGCAACCTCGCTGTTGCCCATGAACAACCCCCCGCCGCCAGAACTTGGCGGGGCGGCTGACGGCGCGGGTGATGCGGTTTCGGCAGCGGGAGCATCAGCAGGCACCTGCGCGGCTTGCTCGTCATCGCTGCTGCTAAACAGGCCAGAGACGGTGTCCTTGGTACTGCGCCAGCCTTTTTCGACCGTCGAGCATGCCGAGAGCGGGCCAACGGCCAGCACGAGCCCGATCAGGACTGTCGGAAATTTCCGGCCCGCATTTGATTTAATCGTATTGCGCATATCGGCTCGTTACAGTCTGTCTATAGGTGTTTATTTTCAATTATTTAGCGTAGAGTGCTGATATGTACCAGTAACTAATACCCAAGCATGTGCAGGGCTTGCGCCGCTGGGGCAAAGGCTCGCTGGACATTCCCAGAGTGCGCCTCTAATGCATACCCTGAACTCACCCCTCAAGACACCAAAAAAACGTCCTTTTCATGGCTGAACACAGCAAAACCAATACCGATCAAGGCGCCCCGAAAGCAGCCTCCGCATCAGCAGAAGATATGGCCAAGGTCATGTCAGACATCGCCGAGCGCTCGCAGCGCATATTGTCTGAATTCATGTCCCGCAACCCGACCTCGGGCGGAATCGGCATGGGCGACCCCATGAACATCGGTCAGGCGTTCATGGAAATGAGCGCCAATATGATGGCCAACCCCACCAAAATGATCGAAGCGCAGACCAACCTTTGGCGCGGCTACATGGACCTTTGGGCAAACACCACCTTGCGCATGATGGGCCAACAGGCAACCCCGGTCATTGAGCCCGACAAAGCCGACCGTCGCTTTAAAGATGAAGCATGGTCTGACAATGCGGTGTTTGACTATCTCAAGCAGTCGTACTTGCTCACCTCGAAGTGGATGCAAAACACAGTCAGTGAAGTCGAAGGCCTCGACCAGCAGACTAAACGCAAGGTCGACTTCTATACCAAGCAATTTGTTGATGCGATTGCGCCTACGAACTTTGCCATGACCAACCCAGAAGTCTTACGGCTTACCGCCGAGACCAAGGGCGAGAACCTTGTCAAAGGGCTTCAGCACATGCTTGAGGACCTTGAAAAAGGCAAAGGCCGCCTGCGTATCTCGATGACCGACGAAGCCGCCTTCAAGGTGGGTGAAAACGTCGCGGTCACGCCGGGCAAGGTGATCTTCCAGAACGACTTGATACAATTGATTCAATATTCGCCGACGACAGAAAAAGTGCATGAAACGCCCATCGTGATCATGCCGCCCTGGATCAATAAGTATTACATCCTCGATTTACGTCCCAAAAACTCGCTGGTGAAATGGCTGACCGACCAAGGCTACACGACGTTTGTTGTCTCGTGGGCCAACCCGGACGAAAAACTCTCGGATAAGAATTTTGACGCCTACATGCTTGAAGGTGCCATTGCTGCCATTGAAGCGGCAAAAAAAGCCTGCGGCGTAAAGCAAATTAATATCGCTGGGTATTGCATCGGCGGAACCTTGTTGGCAGCAACATTGGCCTACTTAAAAGCCAAGAAAGACCACAGCATTGCCTCAGCAACCTTCATCACTGCGCTGACTGATTTCAAAGAAGTCGGCGATATCCGAGTGTTCATCGACGACAAGCAGGTTGAAAGCCTGGAGCATCGCATGGACGAGGCCGGTGGCTTTCTTGAGGGGTCTGATATGGCAACCTCGTTTAACTTGTTACGCTCAAACGATTTGATCTGGTCGTTCGTCGTCAACAACTACTTGCTGGGCAAAGAGCCCTTCCCGTTTGATCTGCTGTATTGGAATTCCGACTCAACGCGCATGCCGCGTTCCATGCACAGTTTTTATCTGCGCAATATGTACCTGGAAAACAATCTGGTTAAACCAGGCGGTATTACGCTGGCAGGCGTGCCTATCGATCTGACGACGATTGATGTTCCGGCCTATTTCGTCAGTTGCCGTGAAGATCACATTGCACCTTGGGCTTCTACCTACATCGGCACCCAGCTTCTCAAAGGCCCCACGCGGTTTGTGCTGTCAGGCTCGGGCCATATCGCAGGCGTGGTCAACCCGCCTGTTGCCAACAAATACGGCTATTGGACCAACACCAAGTTAGCGCCCACCGCTGAGAAATGGTTGGCAGCAGCAACCGAAAATCCAGGTTCATGGTGGACGGATTGGCATGCATGGCTTGCGCCAAAATCAGGTGCCCAGATCAAGGCACGTGCGCCTGGAAGTGGCACCCTGAAGGTGATTGAGGATGCGCCAGGGGCGTTCGTCAAGACACGCTTGGTCGAGTAACGAACTAGCAACTACTTTGTTGTACCTGAGAGCTGAATTGCGACTTTAACTACCGCGCGTACCGGTAATAATTTTGCTTTGGCTTATACCCCGCGTTATATTTTATATGGGGATAAGTTGCTTTATATCTACGGGACCAGCTCCTAGGACAATTCGTATTTCATGTCTGCAGCCGCCAAAGCGATGGAGGCGAATCTTTGGGATCGCTTGCTCTTCTTGGCTAAGGGGCGCAAGGAAGCCGTCGTACAAGACTCACCTGACTTACTGCTTATCGATAGCGGCTTGCTCTCGAGCAGTTTCAACAAAATTGGTCGGTGTTCTTTACACCCCCGCTATGGTGTGCCGCGCATTGAAGATGCGATAAAACATTTCCGGGAAAGAAATACGCCAATCCCTTTCAGCTGGACCATTGGCCCCGTATCAGGCCACGGTTCGCTCGAGCCAACACTGACCGAACTGGGGCTTGCCGCTGTCAGTCAAAAATGGGGCATGGTGGCACCGTGGAACGACTTACGCCTGCCCGCCACAACTGCTGATGGCTTAGATATCAAAAGCGTGTCCAGCAAACAGGGTGTGGTTGATTTCGCTGGGCTGGTTGCGACGCAGTCAAAACCACCTAATCCAGATATCCTCAATCTATATAACGATGCCGCCATCGCCATCGTTATGCCCAATGCGCCCATGAAGCTTTACGTTGGCTATGCTGGCGGCAAACCCGTCGCAACGGCTGAGGCATACTACGCTCATAATGTCGTCGGGTTTTGGAACATCGTGGCCGATGCAAGCGTCGCCGGCAAAGGTTATGCCCCAGCAATGTTGATGGCTGCGTTGCGCGACGCTAAGCGCTCAGGCCAGTCCACCGCATTTCTGCAAGCCGAAACTGCAAGTAAACCTATTTATGAACGACTTGGTTTTAAAGCGATTGGTATGTTTACCGATTACCAGTTCGCTAAGCCATGAATTGTGAATAAAGATCAAGTAACGGCTTTTCTGATCCGCGCAGAGACCCATTCGCTTACGATCACAGTCGCAAAAATGGCCAGCAAAATTACTGATACCCGGCTCCAGTCGAGATTGCCAATCGACGAGTTAAGTTGAATACCCAGTCCGCCCGCGCCAACCAGGCCCAGGATGGTTGACTCGCGTATATTGATATCCCAGCGGAACACGGCAATTCCCGCAAACACCGGCATCACTTGCGGTACAACGCCGTAGCTGATGACTTGCGCCTGACTGGCACCCGTTGAAGCCATCGCATCAGCAGGGCGATGGTCGGTTTCTTCAATGGCCTCATAGAGTAGTTTGCCAATAAAGCCCACAGAACGCAGGGCAATAGCAATCGTTCCGGCCAATACGCCTGGCCCCAGGATCATCACGAGTACCAGAGCCCAGATCACCGAATTGATCGAGCGCGAAGCCACAATACAAAACAATGCAAAGGGCCGCGCGAAGAGGGCGCTGGGTGTGGTGTTCTGCGCGGCCAAGAATGCCAGCGGCACAGCGATAAAAATTGCTATCATGGTGCCGAGGGTGGCCATGTTGAGCGTGTCCCACAGTGGGCGCATCAGAGTGTTGGCGTAACCCCAATCAGGTGGGAGCATACGACCAATGATGTCTGCACCTTGCTCGGGCGCATCAAGCACGAACGACCACTCTGTCCCGACGGAAATTTTCTGCCAGCACCAGACAAACACCGCCAGCCCAATCAGCCAGCACAGCCAGCGGACCAACCCTGCTTTGCGGTCATAGCGCTGCCATTCGCGTTTGTGATTGATGCTTTGCACAGACATCAGCGCACCAACCTGCGACAAAATGCCGAGAGGTATTCTGAGCCCAAGACAATCACGATAATCACCAGTAAAATGGCTGCCGCGGTGGGAAATTCGTAACGATCAAAGGCCGTGTTGAGCGTGGCACCAATGCCCCCTGCCCCCACAATTCCAATCACAGCAGATTCGCGAAAATTCATATCCAGCCGATAAATCGCAATGCCGATAGCGCGCGGCATCACCAAAGGCTGCACTGCGTAGTTTAATCGTTGCAACCACGATGCGCCCGCTGCGCGCATGGCTTCGAGGGGAGCTTGGTTGACCGCCTCAATATCTTCAGCCAACAGCTTGCCGAAATAGCCAATAGTGGCAAACGTCAATGTGACGAAACCCGCGAACGTGCCAAACCCAAACAGTTTAACAAAAATGATTGCCACCAGAATTTCAGGAAGTGTGCGGGTGATGGCCATAAACGAGCGGCACATGACGTAAACCGGCGGCGGAACCAAATTACGCGCACCGCCCACGCCGATGGGAATCGAAAGGATAATGCCAACCACTGTGGCAGCAAAAGCCATCCATAAGCTTTCGAGTACACCATCGAAAATGGCGTCGCCGCGAGAAGCAAAATCAGGTGGCGCAAATCCGCCTAAAAACCGCTGCCCGCGCTCCCAGCCTTGGGCGATGCGCTGCCAGTTCACGTCGAGCGTTGCAAAACCAACAACCAGATAAAGCGCTGTGCCAATGAAAATGAACCACCGCAGCGATGTACTGGTAATCACTGGTGGACGCCGCCACTGACGTCCCATGACAGGTGGCAGCGCCTCAGCCATTAGCGCAAACCTGCCAGACGGGTGGGATCTACTGTCGGCGCTGCGTCACCCAACTGAACAAATTTCATCAGTGCGCGCTGACCAGCTTCTTCCCAATCTTCCTCGCCATAAATACGCGTCAGTACCTCGCCTGCCAGGTGTTCGGACGGGCCGTCAAAAACAACCGCGCCGGCCTTGAGGCCAATCACGCGCTCAGCAAACATCTTAGCCAAGGGCACGTCGTGGATATTGATAACCGCAGTTAATTTGCGCTCGCGGCAGAGCTCTGAGATCAGGCGCATAATTTGGCGTGATGTTTTCGGATCAAGGCTGGCGGTCGGCTCATCAACCAAAAGCAAATCGGGATCTTGCATTAAGGCGCGCGCGATACCGACGCGCTGTCTTTGCCCACCTGAGAGTTTATCAGCCCGCTTATCTACAAATTCCGTCAGGCCAACACGGTCAAGCAACCGGAAAGCTTCATCAACGTCTTTCTGTGGGAAATTGCGCGTCAGACTTTGCCAGAAGTTGACATAGCCAAGCCGCCCCGAAAGCACGTTCTCCATGACACTCAAACGATCAACCAGCGCGAACTCTTGGAAGATCATGCCAATCTTGCGGCGCGCGCGGCGAAGCTGCTCGGTGTTGAGGCTAACGATATCGGTGTCGCCCCACATCACTTTGCCCGATGTCGGTTCAACCAATCGATTGACGCACCTGATCAGCGTGCTCTTACCGGCACCTGAGGGCCCAATCAAAGCAACGATTTGTCCTTCTGTGATCGTGAATGAAATGCTTTTAAGCGCGTCATAACCCGTGCGCTCGTAGCGTTTGACAAGGTTTTCTAAACGAAGTGAGGGCATGAACCTGATCTAATAAGCGGGAAACGGGCGCATGCTGCCGGTCGCGCTGCAGCAAAGCAACCCCGCGATAAGATTGGCCTCTGAATTATCCCCAGGCTGTGGATAATTGGCCGACTTGCAATTGGCCGACTGGCAATCGGCCTACTTGCAATCGTAAGTGACGCCGCTTTCGGTGTCGATTGTGCGAATCATGGCGAATTCTTTTTTGTAATCTGTCGCAACAAAGCGGGTCACTTCCGGTAGTTCGCGTTTTAACTTCGGATCGTTCCAGTCATACGTCAGAAAGGCTTCGCGGATCTTAGCCACCAACGCCGGATTCAGACGATTAGAAATACCAAAGGCCGTACCTGGAAAAGGGTCAGACTCGTAAATGACGCGAACTTTTTTCGCATCAATCACTTTGCGCTCATTCATGCGGATGATCAGATCACCGGCAACGGCTGCGGCTTCATAGTCATCATTGGCTATACCAACGATAGACGTCTCATGCTTGCCGGTAAAACGCGATTTGTAATCGCGGTCGAGTTCCATACCGAATTTCGTTTTAAGCAACACTGTCGGCGCTTTGAAACCAGTCGCAGAAGTTGGCGAGACGAATGCAATTGTTTTGCCTTTTAAGTCCTGGACGGTTTTGACGGCTGAGTTTTGAGGCACGATAATTTCCATCGTGTAGCTCCACGAGCCCTTTTCGGTGCCCAACTGAACGAGTGGCGCAAAGCCAGCACAATTGACAGCGACTGGCGTTGAGCCGGCGTTGACGCCTGCCACATGCAATCGTCCCGAGCGCAGCGCTTCAAGTTGCGCTGCATAATTCTGCACCTGAAAGAACATGACCTTACGCTCGGTCACTTTCTCCAGGTGGGCAAGAAATCTTGCCCACACGTCTTGCCACATGGCCGGGTCTTCGATGGGTGTATATGAAAATATGATGGTTTTGGGATCGAGAATGTCGTTGGCGGTGGTGGGAGTATCAGCCACTAAGTCGCCATCACGGTCACAGTACTTTTTGTCGAGCGCACCGCGCGGACAGGCATCGTCTGCCGCAAAAGCCGGAGAGGCGAAAATCCACAAAGCTACCAAAAATAAACCGCGCATGTCGCCCCTCAGTGCAAAACTTTGAGTCACATTACTTGCAATCGTATTTCACGCCGATGGCAGAGTCGACCTGGCGAACGAGCTCCCAGTCCTTTTTATATGCATTGGGATTAAAGCGGGTCTGGTCAGGAAACTCTTGTCGCAGGTTTGGGTCAGCGTCAATTTTATATGATAGAAATG
>JANLSL010000185.1:0-2528 GCA_031362385.1 Alphaproteobacteria bacterium
GAAGTTCCACATGACCCTCACGGGCATGAAGAAGCACGTCGGTATCTTGGAGCGGGCGGGGCTTGTTACCACGCAGAAGGTCGGGCGCGTGCGCACCTGCAAGCTCGGCCTACGCGGGCTAGAGGATGAGGCGGCATGGATCGAGCGCTACCGCCTGCTTTGGGACACACGCTTCAACGCGCTGGACAAGGTTGTTGAGGAATTAAAACGAAAGGAGAAGGTCCATGGACGAAAGAAAAGAGAGTGAGTCCACGCACAGCAAGAACACTACCGTGGTGGAACGCAAAACTGAGCGTGAGTTGGTCGTGACGCGAACCTTCAACGGCCCGGCGCGCCTCGTATTCGAGGCGTGGACCACGCCCGAGCTGCTTAAGCGGTGGTGGGCACCAAAGTCATTTGGGATAACCTTCATTTCCTGCGAGGCCGATGTTCGTGCGGGGGGCACCTACCGTTTTGTGTTCGGCCACCCTGCCTCAGAGCAACCAATGGAGTTCTTCGGTAGGTACATCGAAGTGACGCCACACTCCCGCCTTGTATGGACAAATGACGAGGGCGGCGAAGGCGGCGCTGTCACCACGGTGACCTTCAAGGAAAAAGATGGGGCGACGTTAGTGGTCATGCACGACCTCTATCCCTCGAAGGAAGCGCTCGACGGTGCCATCGCCTCTGGCAGCACAAGTGGGTTTGCCGAGACGTTCGCGCAATTGGACGAACTCCTCGCAACGCCGGGCCAGCATCCTATGTAATCTTAGTTTCCAAACTGTGCGCAGCATCGATAAAAATCGGCACGTATTTTTCTTCCAGTTGTTTCTTATTTAGCACCGAAGCGAAGAAGCGCATCGTCAAGCATCCGGCGACTTTTTTGTTATGCATAATGGGAATGGCAATGGCCGCCGTGCGCTTCAGCCCGGTGTTGTGGGAGTAGCCGGAAAAAAACGCATACCCTTTTTCGAGAATGGTGGGCAGCGCTGCCCGAAATGTCGCGAGTTGTGCATTTGTTCCGCGCAAATTCTTATAGGGGTCAGACATGCTTGAGGTGATGAGGTTTTCACGCACATCAGGCGGACTGAACGCGAGGTAGGCATAGCCCGCCGCTGTCGCCAGCAAGGGCGAGAGCATGCCGGTATTAAACCGCGTCTCGATCATCGGGCTTTCAAAGTCGCTCGAGACCCGCATCACCATTGTCGTATCGCGCGGAATGATGAGGCTGACGGGCCAGACCACATCACTGGCCAGCGTCGCGACGAGGGACTTGCCGTAGTCATTGACCCAGCCCTGACCATCAATGCCCTTGCTGAGATCAAAAACTTGGCTGGTGAGGAAAAACGCGCCGTTCTTGTTGCCGCGCTCGACATAGCCCAGCTTCACAAGCGTGGTGAGAATCCGGTAGGTGGTGGCGCGCGGCAGATTGGTGGCGGCGGCCAGCTGCGAGGCCGTCGAGCCATTTTTCGCATTCAAGGCGCTCAGGATTGCAAACGACCTGACGATTGAGGTGACCGTATCGGGCCCGGCTGAAGGCTCGTCGGTCGTTCCTTTTTTTGCATTCTTACTCGCGCGCGCCATCTCAGGTGCTCACTGTCGGGATTGAACTGCCGCATCCTTGGCGCACTCAACTTAGCATGGTCGCCGCGCCAAAAAAACCTTGCGAATCAGCACCGCACGGCGGTCGGCGGGCACTCATCAACGGGCATCAACGGGTTGGGCTCGCGCGGCAGAACGCAGGGTCGCTAGTTTGTCAGGAAAAGCGCTGCGACCGGAGGGGCAAAACGAGACATTAGCTGATCGCTCTGAAGTGGTGATGCGGCCAGCCCAAGCAACCCAGAGTCATTTTGATTGCCCACTGCTTGGCGTATCGCCAACATTAACTGTGGATCGACAGGTGCAAAAACTGCCGCACTGTCAAAGGTCGACATTATTTGTAAGAGGCCCGGAGAAGTATTGGGATCAATCGTGGTGGGGGGCACGATGACCGCATTGAGGCGGTAGTTGCCAACCGACCCATCCAAAGAACGGACGTCAAGCCAATATTCACCGACCGTATCAAGGCTGAGATCTGCGATGCCATTCTTTGAGTCAACCTGTTTGATTAAGGACCCGCTTCTGTCGCGAAGCAACAGCGATAATTGAGGAATACTTCCGTCGGCGCCTGCCAAACTATCAAGGGTGATTCTGTAGGGTTGGTTATCATGCGCTGAAAAGCGTATCCAATCTGAATCAGTTGCCGTTGCAATGCGCGAGGTTATGGGTTCGTCAACATCAAGCCGTGTTGTTTTGGCTGTGGCAAGATTCGACGTGCCATCAATAATATCTGGAGCGTTGATTAAATAGCGACTGCTGTCGATAGCAACGGTGATCTTGTAGGTTCCCGTAGCACCAGTCACAGAGTGAACTTCGATCGACGCGCTTAATGCCGAGTTACTTAAGAACGACAGTTCGGCGTTTGCGCCTGGATTGCCGGTGACGCGGCTAATAATGTTTCCCGCTGAATCGCGAATGGTGATGTCGGGATCGGTGAGGGTTCCGCCACC
>JANLSL010000208.1:0-6357 GCA_031362385.1 Alphaproteobacteria bacterium
GGATGTTGCCCACCTCTGCTCCACGCCATGAATAAATCGATTGGTCGTCATCACCCACACAGCACAGGTTTCGATATTGCTGACACAGCAACCGCAGCCATAAATATTGCGCCACGTTGGTATCTTGATATTCATCAACCAGGACATACTTAAACTGCCCTTGGTATTCCGATAAAACCGCTGGGTGTTTTTGGAACAGGTCCAAGCACAGCAACAACAAGTCGCCGAAGTCGACCGCATTTAAAGCGCGCATGCGCGCTTGATAAGCTGCGTACAAAGCCAGCGCACGACCCCCGGCAAATTCACTGCCGCCCTCGTGGCCTGCCTTTTCCGGTGTCAGACCACGGTCTTTCCAGCGCTGGATGACGCTCATCAGTGCCTGGGCTGGCCACTTTTTGACATCGACACTCTCGGCTTCCATGAGTTGCTTGAGCAAACGCACCTGGTCATCAGAATCAAGAATGGTAAAACTAGACTTGAGCCCGATCAGGTCCCCATGACGGCGCAGCATCCGCACACATAAGGCATGGAACGTGCCCAACCACACAGCCTCAGCCACTGGCCCTACAAGAGCGGCGACACGCTCACGCATTTCCTTAGCCGCACGGTTGGTAAACGTGACGGCCAGAATTTCCCAGGGTTTGGCGGCACCTTTGGCCAGAATATAGGCGACCCGGCAGGTCAGAACGCGGGTTTTACCGGTCCCTGCCCCCGACAGCACTAACAAGGGCCCATCAATGGTCTCAACCGCTTGGCGCTGTTCGGGGTTGAGATCAGCCAGCCATGGCAATGGCCGGGGCGGTGCAGCAACCGGGCCCGGAACTGAATCAGCGCCGCCAGAAAGATCAAAGGGGTCAGACATGCGGGCCTCTATACCCGCTTAGCCTAAAATCGGCAAAACGGTTCGCCTCAGCCGCGCCTTAAACAGATTGAGGCTTTACACCCAAGATGTGGCAAATCGCATACGTCAAATCAGCGCGGTTCAGGGTGTAGAAATGAAAATCCTCAACACCCTCTTTTCTGAGTTGGCTGACCTGTTGCGCGGCAACGGTTGCAGCAACCAGGCGGCGGGTCTCGGGGTCGTTCTCAAGGCCAGCGAATTGATCATACAGCCACTGTGGTACAGTTGCTCCTGACTTGACCGCGAATTTGGCACTTTGCGCAAAATTGGTGACCGGGAATATCCCGGGAACTATGGGTACTTTAATACCGGCCGCGCGGGCCTTGTCGATAAATCGGCGATAAACGTCGACATCAAAAAACATATTGGTAATGGCCCGGGTCGCACCGGCGTCGATTTTGCGCTTCAAATTGTCGATGTCGGCAGCTTTGGTGGCAGCTTCGGGGTGACCTTCGGGGTTGGCTGCGACCGAAATCTCGAAATCAGCTACCTTTTTCAGGCCATGCACCAGGTCAACCGCAAACGGGTAGCCGCCGGGATGGGGCTGATAGGCGGTCCCCACACCGTTGGGCGGATCGCCGCGCAGGGCAACGATATGGCGAATGCCTGAGTCCCAATATCGCTGGGCTACAGCGTCAACCTCTGCCCGGGTGGCTGCAACGCAGGTCAAATGGGCGGCTGCGGGCAGCAGTTTTTCGCGCTGGATCCGCACAACGATCTCGTGCGTGCGCTCGCGCGTTGACCCACCCGCACCATAGGTGACCGAGACAAAGTTGGGCTTCAGGGGGGCTAAGCGCTCAACAGCGGCCCACAGTTGGGCCAACATTTCATCAGTCCGGGGCGGGAAGAACTCAAACGAAACCCGAATCGGCTTGGTGACCGTTCCCGAAATTGACCCTGAATCTAGATTTATAGCTGCCGTCATGATCTTGAACCCTGCATCGCATCCGCATCATGAATTGATGCATC
The DNA here is from genome assembly GCA_031362385.1 of Alphaproteobacteria bacterium. Lineage (GTDB taxonomy): Bacteria > Pseudomonadota > Alphaproteobacteria > Rhodospirillales > Rhodospirillaceae. The sequence continues at coordinate 1,871 of JANLSL010000208.1, forward strand.
CTTAAGGGCAACTCAAGCGTTTCGTTGTCCTTGCCCAAAATGGGCCTAAGGCTTTGATTGACCTAGCACAAGCCAGGCCCTTTTGGGTCTTGATGATGACACATTCGTGTATAGTCTATAGGTCTTGGCCATGATAGCTATTCGCACCTTCAAGTCACCCCAGCATCGTGTAGGCTGGCCCTGGCAAAAGAAGAATGTGAAAAGCCTGCGGTCTTTTAAGGATCTGAGTTTTAGCGTACTGACGATGATGTTAGCTCGTAACCTCGTATCGCGTTTTCCGGCCCTGGCGGTCGTATGTATGGTCCTAGCGATCAGTGGTTGTGCAACCAAACCACCCGCATCTGACCCCGCTGCGCGTGCCGCGTTCCAAGAAACTAATGACCAGCTTGAGCCATTCAACCGCGCCATGTTTGGGGTTGATCAAACGCTGGATGCCATTTTGATTCGGCCCGTTGTTTCCACTTACCGCTTTATTGTCCCTGAACCCGGGCGCCGTGGTGTCGATAACTTCCTGCGTAATTTGCGTTCGCCGATCACCTTTGCCAACAGCCTACTCCAAGGCAACGTCAAGCGCGCCGGAAGCACTTTGGGGCGTTTCATTGTTAATTCGACAGTTGGCGTTCTTGGCTTTGCGGATATCGCCGCCGATTTAGGCACGCCATATCAATACGAAGATTTTGGCCAAACCCTCGCCACCTGGGGCGTCAGCGACATCTCATATCTTTATGTTCCAGTCTTCGGCCCGATGTCGATCCGCGATGGGTTTGGCATGGCGGTCGACAATTACGTGTTTGATCCGGTCACCTGGTATGACTACGGCAAAAATCCGGGCTGGGTGAAATGGTCATATTTCGGCGCCCTGTTGATTGATGTGAAATCTGAAACCATGACGGCGACCGATGAACTGAAGGCGTCATCCATCGATTACTACGCCGCCCTGCGCTCGGCATATCGTCAGAACCGCGCCAAAGAAATTCGCAATGGTGCTGCAGCACCTGCGCCCAAATTCACCAGCGGCGAGGACGACCCCTTTGCCGCTCCGCCGGCTCAGAAATAAGCCGCGCCCACCGCTCCTGAGGAATGACAATGAATACTTCTCGTCGTGACTTCGTCGCTTTGTCACTGGCAGCAACCACATTGCAAACCAACCTTGCAATGGCACAAGATTGGCACAACAGCCCCACCGGATTGGTTGAGCGGTTCGCACAACTTGGTATTACCGACATCCTTGGCGCAGCAATCTCACAGCGCGAAAAGACTGACCGATTTCGCACCCTGTTCAAGGACTTCTTTGACATCCCAACCATCGGCCGGTTTGTCTTGGCGCGCTTCGTGCGTTCCGCAACGCCCGAGGAAAACGAAAAATTCGCCGCACTCTTTGAAGATGTGATTGTCTACACGTGGTCGCGCCGATTTGGCGAATACAAAGGCCAATCATTAAAAGTCAAAGACAGCGGCCCTGATGGCGACGACGGCGCGTTGGTAACTTCCGACATTGTTGGCAATGACGGCCAGTCCTTTGGCGTGGCGTGGCGTCTGCGCAAACGTGAAACTGGCTATCGGGTGGTTGACGTTATCGTCGAGGGCGTCAGCATGGCAATTACCTATCGCCAGGAATACGCCACCATCATTCAGCAAAATGGCGGCATGGCCGGACTGCTGGCCCAGATGCAAAAGCAAGTCAACGACCTCAAAGCTAAAGTCGGCTAAACCACACTCCGAAAGCGCGACCTCATATCAGGCCCAGACGGTCTTCTGCGCCGTGAAGAATGCTATGACCTCGAGATTGGTTTGTACTTGATGCGGTGCGGCTGGGACGAATCTTCGCCCAAACGACGCTTCTTGTCTTCTTCATATGACGCGTAATTGCCTTCGAACCATTCAACATGGCTATCGCCCTCAAACGCCATGATGTGCGTGGCGATGCGGTCGAGGAACCATCGATCGTGCGAAATAATGACCGCGCAGCCTGCAAAATCAAGCAACGCCTCTTCCAGCGCGCGCAACGTATCAACATCAAGATCGTTGGTGGGTTCGTCGAGAAGAATAACATTCGAACCAGTCTTGAGCATTTTGGCCAAGTGAACGCGATTGCGCTCCCCGCCTGAAAGTTGGCCAACTTTTTTCTGTTGGTCCGAGCCCTTGAAGTTAAACCGGCCCACATAGGCGCGGCTGGCGACTTTAAATTTGCCCAGCGTGATTTCGTCTTGGCCGCCGGAAATTTCTTCCCACACGTTTGACGTAGGGTTGAGGCTGTCACGGCTTTGATCGACATAGCCCAGCTTCACCGTTTCGCCGACGCGAATGGTTCCTGCATCGGGTTTGTCCTGGCCCGTAATCATGCGAAACAGCGTTGTTTTGCCCGCCCCGTTAGGGCCAATCACCCCAACAATGCCACCGGGTGGAAGCTTGAACGAAAGCTTGTCGATCAGCAGCTTGTCACCATAACCTTTTGTCAAGTTGTCGGTTTCGATCACCAGACCACCCAGTCGTTCACCGGCTGGGATAACGATCTGCGCGGTTTCAGGAGCCTTGTCTGCCGCTTCAGCCACCAAGTCATTGAAGGCAGCGATACGCGCCTTGCTTTTGGTGCGCCGTGCTTGGGGGCTTTGGCCGATCCATTCCAACTCGCGGTCGATCGTGCGCTCGCGGGCTTCTTCTTCGCGCTCTTCTTGTTTCAAGCGCTTTTTCTTCTGCTGTAGCCACGATGTGTAATTCCCCTCATAGGGAATACCGCGACCGCGATCTAATTCCAGAATCCAACCCGTCACGTTATCTAAGAAGTAGCGGTCGTGGGTCACCGCCACCACGGTGCCGGGGTATTCTTCCAGGAATGTTTCCAGCCAGCCGACTGATTCTGCATCCAAATGGTTGGTTGGTTCGTCGAGCAACAGCATATCGGGTTTTGAGAGCAGCAACCGGCACAGCGCCACACGACGGCGCTCACCGCCTGACAGCTTCGTGACATCGGCATCTGCAGGCGGGCAGCGCAAGGCGTCCATGGCGATTTCAACATTGCGTTGCAAGTCCCAGCCATTGACGGCGTCAATTTTCTCTTGCAACTCGGCCTGCTCGGCGATGAGCGCGTTCATGTCATCGTCGGAAAGCTCTTCTGCAAACCGCGCGCTGACGGCCTCAAAGCGATCAAGCAGCCCTTTGATCTCGCCGACGCCATCCATCACGTTATCGAGCGCGTTCTTGGTTTCATCCAATTCAGGCTCTTGCGAGAGATAGCCGACTTTAATGCCCTCAGCCGCCCAGGCCTCACCGGTAAACGACGTATCGAGCCCGGCCATAATGCGCATCAGCGTTGATTTACCCGAGCCATTGACGCCCAGAACGCCGATTTTGGCCCCCGGTAAGAACGACAACCAGATGTCCTTCAAGACCTCTTTGCCGCCAGGGAATGCCTTGTTCAGGCCCTTCATCACGTAGATGTATTGGTAAGACGCCATATTGCCTGCTCGCGAATTTTCTGATTGGCGCGGCTTTTACCCTGAACGCCCCAGACTGTCGACCCGAGACTGTCAACCCGAGATACAAATTCTATGCTTAAAACGATAACCAATTGGCGCGCGCTGTTGTCACGCTGGGGGGTATCAACTACGGTTTAGCGACATAAATCTGAGAATGGAGCACGTGACGATGCGCCGATTTATTGGTGTAGGGCTATTGCTCGTTCTGGGCGTATTTTTTAGCCTGAACGCGCCTGCCAAGGCCGATTGCGTTCGGAGCGGCACTACCGTGACCTGCACTGGCCCTGATGGCGACGGATTTACGGGCGGGGATAACCTGACTGTCACTATTGATACCTCAGCATTTGTGCAAAGCATTTATGACGGCACGGCGGACCCGACCTGCCCAGACTTTCGCGCAGGCATTAACGTTGGCCAAAATGCTCAGATTTCCCAACGCGGCCAACTTCTGGGGAGCGGTAATTGCGGTGTTGGCATCATCGCAGGCAATGGATTAGTGCTGACGAATGACGGCGAGATTCGCACCGACGGCGAAGTCGCCTTTGGAGTTCTGGCGGCGAACCGTTTCGATATTACAAATCGCGCTACGATTAGGACAGTTGATACAGGCAGTGTGGGGGTTGCCGTTGGCGACAGCGGCAAATTTTTAAACGCAGCGGCAGGTCTTATTCGAACGACGGGGGGTGACTCAAGCGGCATCGTTGTCGAAAATGGAAATTTCGTCACCAATGATGGACAAATCATAACTCTTGGCTCAGGCAGCTTCGGGATCGACGTGCTGGCGAGCAACACCATCGTCAACACTGGCACGATTACCACATCGGGCATCGCCGCAGCAGGCGTTCGGTTGCGGGGTGCTGCTAATATTGTCACTAATCGCGGTACAATTTCATCACTTCCGAATGCCACGCCGCGCGACCGCGAAGACAGCATTGGAATCGATTCAGAAGGCGACCGCAACGATATTACCAATTCCGGAACAGTAACTGGTGACTATGCCGGCGTACTGCT
>JANLSL010000229.1:0-1541 GCA_031362385.1 Alphaproteobacteria bacterium
ATCGTCAAGCCACTGCGACCGGCGAGGGTCTCTTCGATGCGTTGGGCCCGGTAACCTTCGGGCCATTCTTTGGCGATCAGAACCGGGTAATCATCAGGTACAATTTTGTTGTTGGCGTTAATCAACACGCCTGAGGGCGGACTAATGCTTTGCGGCAGGGACTCAAAGGCGGCCCAGCCCATCCAGTCACAGGTTCCTGTTGCGCCATCAACCGGAAGTAAGCCATCGCATGTTTTGCTTTTGCGCACCGGCACACGGCCCGCCGCAAAGTAACCAATCGAACCTTTGGTATCCGCGACCATCAGGTTTTGTTGCGGGGCATGAAAACGCCGTGTGGCCTCGCCGAATTGCTCAACCGTGGTGGCGCGCACCATGTCGAAAATGGCGTTGTTCGTATCATCATCTGGCACCAGCAAGCTTGTCGCCAGAGCCACTACCTTTTGTGGCGGGCCAAGGCCAACCAGATCAGACAGTGGCAAGATATCGCTGATCACCGGGCCGTGGCGCGTCGTGCGAACGGTAATGCTCAATGGTTGGCCAAAGCGCACCGCGATGATTTCCTGGCGCGTGACAAAGGGGGCAGGGCCACCTGGTGTTTGGTAGCTGGCATTATCAGCCGTCGGCATTTCCACAAACAAATCTTGCGTATCGCCATGCGTTGTGGTGATGCCCCACGCCAAGCTGCCGTTATGACCAAACAAATGATACGGCACGCCGGGCGATGTTGCGCCCGTCAGCGTGACGCCCGGATACGACAGCCCAGCCAAATACCATAAGTTGGGCGATTGAAACCCAAGATGCGGGTCGTTGGCCAGTAAGGGCGCGCCAGTAACAGTGCGCGACCCGCTGACGGCCCACTCGTTGGATGCCAATGTGGGTTGAACAACGCTCAGCATTGCCGCGCGCAGCTGTGTGATGGTGTCGAACGAAAGGCTGGCGACCGTGACGGGCGATGTGGCGGCCACATCGGGGAATAACGCGGCCGCTCGGGCGGGGCCAAGTTTAGCAGTCAGTGCCGCGCGCGAAAGTTCCTCGGGCCAATTACTCGACAGTTGCAGCCCCATCAGCTTTTGCCACACCAACGAGTCAGCAACTACCCAAGGATCTGGCTTGAAAAACAGCAGTTTGAATTCGAGCGGTAAGCTTGCGGTCGTGATGTAGGCGTTGACGCCCGCGGCATAAGCCTCAAGAACCGCGCGGGCTTCTGGTTCAAGCTTTGAGACGCTCTCGGGGCTGAGTCGATAGACGCCAAGTGTGCGCATAATTTTATCGCTGCCCACGCCTAAGGGCCCCAGTATTTCGCTGAGGCGGCCTTGGCCAGCCCGGCGCATCATCTCCATCTGAAACAGCCGGTCCTGGGCATGCACATAGCCCAGCGCCAGGTATGCATCAGCGGCTGACCTGGCCTCGATCCAGGGCACCCCGCGTTCATCGCGTGTAATGGTGATGGGCGCGCTGATACCGGCGATTTGAACCGAGCCGTCAGTTTTTGGCAGCGCCATGAAGGTGGAGGCGGCCAGATAGGCGACAAAGGCCAAGAC
>JANLSL010000242.1:0-3008 GCA_031362385.1 Alphaproteobacteria bacterium
TTCTTGGCCACCTCTGCGACGTCGAGTTCACGCAGCTGGCCATAAAAGTGTTCGTTGTTGTTATAAATTTCCCATTCCCACAAAAATCCCTCAAGCGGGCTTTGGCCAAAAACTTGTGGCAGGTCCAGGTGCATCATCACGCCACCTGGTTTCAACAGCCGGTAGCATTCCTTGAAGATGCTCTGGATCGCCTGCACCGAGGTTTCGTGCAGCAGAATGTGCGAGGTGACGAGGTCAAAGCTGGCATCGGGGAAATTGGTCTTCTCGGCGTTCTGCTGACTGAAATGCACATTGCCGCCCACAGCCTTGGCGCGGGCATGGCCGTAGCGTAAGCACGGTGCGCCCACATCAATGGCGTGGAATTCGGTTGCCGTTTCTTTGGTCGACCAGTATGTGACCGAGCCTCCGATGGTGCAGCCCATATCAAGCGCGCGCTCGACTTTTTTGTCGGGGAATTGCCGGCGGAAAAATTCGCGTAAAATACGGCCCAGACCGTCATTCTCCTGGCCCAATCCACCCATGGAATAGATGTACGTGCCGCGGTCGTACACCGCACCGGCCGACAAATCATCAGCCGTTGCATCAGAGTGATAGGCACCTGGCTGCAAATGAATGTCGGCGGCGTTGTGATACTTCGGTACAACGACATTGGGGTCGAGTGTCAGCGCGCCCTTGCCTTTAAGGCTTTTGGCTTTTTGCAGCAGGTCAGGCAACTGGCGCTCGACCGTATCGATCACCGAGTCCCAAATCATTTCTTGGCTGTTGCGTTGCATCGCGCTCCACAGTTGGTAATACGGATCCTTGGTCATCACCTTGCGTACTTCGTGGCGATCTTTGGGCTCGCGACCGTTGGTTTTGATGAACGCGGGCAACACGCGGCTGAAGTAAGTTGGGAATGCGCCAGGGAAAACTTTGCTGGCCAAGTGCACACGGAAATCATTCACGAAATTCTGTCGCGAAGCTTCGTCGTGATTGGGCTTGGCGAACATCGGATGCATGGATTGCGGGATCATGGCGGTCTCCTGGTCAAAGGCGTGATCGTGAACTTAATCGTGAATGTCTGGGCTGAACATCGTTTGTCAGAACTGTTGGGGCGAGTCCCCTTTGATAGTCGATCACCTGTTGGTCAGAACTGATCGTGATCATAATCTGGGGAGATTATTTCCGGCGCTTTTTCCCCTTGCCCTTAACCTTGGATTTTATTGGGGTTTTCACAGGGGCTTTGGCTGGAGCTTTTGCGGCCTTGGCCGGCGCGGCATTTTGGTGCATGCGGAACACGCGCTTCAAATAGGCGTCGCGCCGTGCCATGCGTTCGGTTTCCACCGTATCGGCGGCCCGGTAGCTCTCAATATCGGCGCGTGAAATTGTGCCTTTGGTCTCCAGCAGGCGTTCCACCGTATCCAGGCGATCATAAACCACCGAAACTTCCGCCGAGAGTTCGATAATAAATGTCATCATCTGATCAATCGCCGGATCATTGAAAAACTGCGGGCGTTTGCCCTTGGCAACGCGAGGCAGGCGAACGTGGGTCTCGGGCATGGCGGCTTCCTCTAAGATTTAAATGCGATGACCCAGAGCTAAGCCCCAAATGGTCTTAAGCCAAGAGGAAATGGCAAAGATATTGCCACGAGGCGTACTTTAAACAGCGCCCGCCTTAAACAGCCACCGTGGCCGGGTTGTAATTAAACAACCCCAGGAACTCTTCATTCTTGTGTTCCTTCTTGGTGTAGGTGTCGACCTTGCTGCCCTGAAGGCGCGCTTGGGCGTCACGTGAGGCCATCTGCATGAATGTTGCCCGTTCGCGCCGCGCACCCTCGTAACGTTTCAGCGCCTCATCAATGCTGCTGGCAGCTTGGAAGGCGCGTGCCAACACCACGGCATCTTCAATCCCGCTGGCCGCACCCATGCCCAAGAACGGCAGCATCGGATGGGCCGCATCGCCCAGCAACGTCACCCGGCCTTTGGTCCATTGGGGCAGGGGGTCGCGGTCGTGGATTGCCCATTTGAAACACAGCTCGGGCGGGGTGGCAGCCAAGAAGGTGCGAAACGATTCGTGCCAATCATGAAATTCGGCCAACAGTTCCGAAATTTCCGAGCGCACGGCCCAGCTTTCAATTTCCCAGCCTGATTTCTCGGCAAAGGCGACATAGTTCAGCACCGTCCCATCGCGAATCAGGTAGCGCGCCATACTGTGCTTTACGCCCACGGCGGCTGCTGAGGGCGGATCGAGTTTGAAGCCCTGAGGCAAGTGGTCGACGGGCACTAATCCGCGCCAGGCAATGTTGCCCGTAAAGCGCGGCGCACTTTTACCCCACAAGGCTGCGCGCACTTCCGACTTGATGCCGTCGCAGCCAATCACCACGTCGGCTGTTATAGCCGCGCCATTGGCAAAGGTAATGTCGACGGCGTTATTGTTTTGCGTCAGGCCTGTGAACGCATGATTGAGGTTGATCGCCTCAGGGTCATGGGCGCGCACCGCGTCGGCCAGCATGGTGTGAAGGTCGGCGCGGTGAATTTGGTAATAGTCGGCACCGTATTGCCGCTTTGGTAAGTCGCCGCGTTCTTGGTCGACCAACACCTCGCCGGTGCGATAGTGCAACACCGCTTGACGCGCCGGTCGCGATGCCAAGCGCGCCAACGTCGGGCCCAGACCAGTCGACTCAAGGGCATGGGTGGCATTAGGGCTGAGTGTCAGGCCAGCACCAACTTCGGCAAGCTGCGGGGCCTGCTCGTAGACCGCAACCTTAAAGCCGCGCGCTTGCAATGCCACAGCCGCGGTCAGCCCGCCGATTCCTGCTCCGATTAAAACGACTTTTACATTTTGCATGGCGACGAAGTGCCCGTACCTAAAACTTCAACCGGCACCCCCATGCCTGTACTGAAGTAGGACTAAGCGAGCACACCATAAACGCCCTCGACAATACTTTGGTCGGCGCAAACCAAGTGGTGAACAGGTCGACTGGCCAGTAAAAGGCTCAGTTGGCCCGACGCAAATTGCTCAAATAGGC
>JANLSL010000425.1:0-6761 GCA_031362385.1 Alphaproteobacteria bacterium
ATTGCGATGGGTGCCGAGGTTTGGGCGGACCGCCAACGTGGCAAGATTATTGAACATTTGCTCAGCACCAAGGGCAAAGTCACCACTGAATTGATCGAGCAATACGTCCCCACTGACGAGCAAAAGAAAGCGTGGGCCAAAGAACGCGATGCGATGGCTAAGCGCGTTTATTCCGTGATGGCACGCGACACGTCGAAGGCACGGCCCTTCGGCGAAGAGCGCAAGTTTTAATTAGGCCCAGAGCAAGGAGACATAAACATGGATCGTCGTACACTCATGGGTGCCAGCGCTGCAATTTCTACAGCGGTGTCCTCATTTTTCACCGGGCGTAGTGCTGAAGCCAAAGCCCAGACCAAAGAATACCCCACCGGGACAATGCAGCCCCGTGGACATGTCAACCGGCTTGAGCGCATGGCCTCAGTTGATCTTGAAAGCCGTCAAGATTTTCTGATGAGCTTCCGCACCTGGGTCAACACAGACCTCAGCCGCAAGGCGCAAGTGCGCGCTGATGAAATCTTGAAAGAAAAGGGCATTCCGCGCGATAAGGAAATGACCCATCAAGAAGCCGTCACTTTGCTTGAAGGCGAACCCATTATCGCCCTGAGTTCACGCAGTTGGCTCACCGCACAGCAACTCATGTGGAATGGCCTGAGGGAAGAATTTGAAGGCAATGCCGACAAATATCTGTCGGAAATGGAAGCCGCCGACAAAATGGGCCCGGGCAAACTCGAACTCAATCCGAATATGAAGATGCCCGACTATGTGAAGCACGAAATTCATATTCAGCCCGGCGGATATGTTGGCAATGAATTTGCGGGCCACATGTACCACTACGGCACCAACGCTTTTTATACGGGCCGTAATTTCAACGACGAACTGCATGTCGGCAGCGCCAACAATATGCCCATTCCTAAAGACGGCAAAGTAAAACGTATCCTCGATGTCGGGTGCGGCATCGGCCAACTGTCGATGGCATTGAAAGAACGTTTCCCTGATGCAGAAATTTGGGGCATCGATGCGGGCGGCCCAATGGTGCGTTATGCACACTTGCGCTCTGTTGAACGCGGGCTTGATGTGAACTTCGCACAGCGGTTGGGTGAAGACACCAAATTCCCCGACGGCTACTTCGACATCGTGACCAGCTACATCATGTTCCACGAAGTGAACCCCGAAGGAACCGCGGCCCAGGTCAAAGAAGCTTGGCGCTTGGTGCGCCCAGGCGGCATTTACTACCCGCTTGACTTCAAGTTGACGGGTGTGCCGGCGCGTAACGCCTATGGCCAGTATCGCGGCTGGATGGATCACCGTTGGAACAACGAAGTGTGGGCATTGAAGTTCCGCAAAAACGGACTTCCCGACATGATCCGCAGTGCTGGCTTTGATCTCAATGAAAAAGAGCCCGAGTTGCTGCGTGGCTTTGGCATCTTGAATGCCACCAAGCCAATGAATGCCTAAGAGTTAGCGACGGGAGACACTAAAAGGGCCGGTGGTAACACCGGCCCTTTTGCTTTGCGATGCGTGAAATATACTTGCGCTAAACATGCCGCTGACTACGTTGGAGGGTAACAATCCTCAGGAAACCTATGACAGACACACAGCTTAGCACTGCACCCAGCGCTGAATTGCCCAAGACCATTCAATTGAAAGACTACACCCCACCGCCCTACTGCGCGCGCACCATCGACCTTACGTTTGATTTGCACCCCACAGCAACCCGTGTGGTTGCCGTCACGACTTACGAGGCCAACCACGACCGCGGCATGGGCATAAAAGCCTTGGTGCTCGACGGCGAGAAAATGAAACTGCTCAGCATCATGCTTGATGGCAAGCGGCTACATTCAGGCACCGATTACATTTTGGACGAGCGTGGCCTCACGCTTGCTGTGCCGCCGTCTGCATTCACCCTGACTATCGAGACCGAACTTAACCCCGTTGAGAACAAAGCGCTTGAAGGCCTTTACCTCTCGCGCGGCAAGTTCACCACCCAATGCGAAGCCGAAGGGTTTCGGCGCATCACCTACTTCCAAGATCGTCCCGATGTGATGACACGCTTTCGCGTGACGGTGCGCGCGTCCAAAAAGGACTGCCCCGTGCTGCTCTCGAATGGCAACCCGATCTCTCAGGGTGATCTGCCTGAGGGCCGCCATTTTGCAGTGTGGGACGACCCGATTCCGAAGCCGTGCTACTTGTTTGCTGTTGTTGCTGGCGATTTGGGACATACTTCAGAAACCTTCACAACGGCCAGCGGGCGCACCGTTGCACTTAAAATATATGTCGAACACGGCAAAGAGCCCCGTGCGCTTTACGCTATGGACGCCCTAAAACGTTCGATGCGGTGGGACGAAGAAAAATACGGCCGTGAATATGATTTGGATGTGTTCAACATTGTCGCTGTCAGCGACTTCAACATGGGGGCAATGGAGAACAAGGGCCTGAACATTTTCAATGATAAGTATGTGCTGGCTGATTCTGAAACCGCCACCGATACCGACTATGAATTGATCGAAGGCATTGTCGCCCACGAATACTTTCACAACTGGACCGGCGACCGGGTGACCTGCCGCGAGTGGTTTCAGCTCAGCCTAAAAGAAGGTTTGACGGTTTTTCGCGACCAGCAATTCTCAGAAGATATGCGCAACAAAGCGGTGCGCCGTATTGATGACGTTGATGCATTGCGCGGCCGCCAGTTTGCGGAAGACGCAGGGCCCTTGGCCCACCCGGTGCGCCCGGAAAGCTATATCGAGATCAATAATTTTTATACCGCGACCGTCTATGAAAAAGGCGCTGAAGTCATCCGCATGCAGCACACATTGTTGGGTGCTGAAAAATATCGCACGGCATTAGACCTTTATTTCAAACGCCACGACGGCCACGCCGTCACCTGCGAAGACTTTGTCGCATGCATGGAAGATGTTAGCGGGCGTGACCTGACGCAGTTCAAATTGTGGTACAGTCAAGCCGGAACACCAACAGTGACGGCGCATGGTGCACACGACGGCGCCAGCAAAACCTACACCCTCACGTTGACTCAGTCGTTGGCGCCGACACCAGGTCAGCCGACCAAACAGCCCATGCTGATCCCCATCGCCGTGGGTTTCGTGGGCCGCAATGGGAATGATATCCCGTTGCAAGCCAGTGGCGAGATCACAAAAATTATTGAATTAAACGCGGCATCACAACAATTCGTCTTCCACAACATTCCTGCTGGTGCGTTGCCGTCACTCAACCGGGGATTCTCAGCGCCCGTGAATATGGCGACCCCGCTGACGGATACAGACCGTGCGTTCTTGATGGCGCACGATTCCGACAGCTTTAATCGCTGGCAGGCAAAGCAAGATTATGCAGCCAGCGTGATTTTGCGGGGTGGCGCACCCGACCCCGCATTCCTTGCCGCCATGGGTGCGATTATTGCTGATGCATCCATTGATGACGCCTACCGCGCGTGGGCGATGGCCCTGCCCGCCTTTGATGATTTGGCCAATGGTATGGCAACCGAAGACCCGCTGGCATTGTTTGCGTCACGCGAGGCCATCAAAAAAGCAATTGCAACTACACATCGTGATAAACTGTTGGGCATTTATCAGTCCAAACAATCCACTGGCACATTTTCACCCGATGCCACCAGTGCCGGGCAGCGTTCGTTGAAGAACACAGCGCTGGCTTACTTAGCAACGCTTGGAACGCCTGAGATGATCACGGTGGTGAAGACGCAGTTTGAGTGCGCCGACAACATGACTGATCGCATGGCAGCATTGGCGATTTTGAGTGATCTGCCTACGCCTGCGCGTACATCCGCGTTAGAATCTTTTCATGCGCGCTATGAAAATGACAGTGTGGTGCTGGATAAATGGCTCAGTGTTCAGGCGAGCAGTAGCTTGCCAGGCACGTTAGCCACGGTACGCACACTGATGAAACATCCCAGCTTTGAGCCTCAAAACCCAAACCGCATCCGCGCCTTGATTGGCACATTCTCAGTGCGCAATCCGGTTCATTTTCATGCGCTTGATGGTTCAGGATATGCATTCCTCGCTGCGCAAATTATATCAGTCGATAAATTCAACCCACAAACGGCGGCGCGGTTGTTGCCACCTTTGGGTCGTTGGAAGCGCTTCGCCCCGGCGCGGCACGTACAAATGAAAGCAGCACTAGAGCAGATTTTGGCTGAACCTGGCCTGTCACGTGACGTGATGGAACTGACCTCAAAAAGTTTAGCGGGATAAATGCAATGAGCATGAAGGCGCGCATTGCGCGCGGAATAAAACTGGGCTTGTCGCAGGCCCAGGCTGCTCAGCTCAGCGCACTTCGCACGCCACACGAGGTGCAAAACTTCGTCAACGCCATTCCGATGAATTTTGAAATTGGCGGCGGCACAGCGCTTTCTGTTGTCGAAACACTGCGCCAAAATCGCGCGCACTGTATTGAGGCGGCGATGGTGGCCGCGTGTGCATTCTACCTGAATGGGCGCCCGCCGCTGCTGATGGACATGGGCGCTGCCGATGGCGATGACGACCATGTCATCGCACTTTTTCGTCACGGCTCGTATTGGGGCGCAGTTTCTAAAACCAACGGGCCCTATGTGCGCTTTCGCGACCCGATCTACATGTCATTACGCGAGTTGGCGTTGTCGTATTTCCACGAATACACCAAGGGCAAACGCAAAACGCTGCGCACATATTCAGTGGCTGTCGACTTGCGCCGGGCCGACCCAAAATTGTGGGTGACGAACCCTAAGTTCTGCGAAGAAATTGTCGATATGCTCACCATTGCACGCCACTTTAAACTCGTCCCCCGTGGGCATGAGGCTGTTTTACGTCCATTGGATCGGATTGACATGCGCGCGCATAAATTAGCTGAATTCGTCAGCCCACGCGCAAAGAAAAAAGCGATGCTCTAACCCGGCACAAAACGTGCGGCCAACGCAGGCACGTAAGACGGTGTGCGGTTGCGCACGTCAATTTTGGCTGCGTCTGCCGTGGCCAGCAGGTCGTCCATGTCGCCGTAGTATGAGACGAGTTCCTCGGCGTAGTCGCGCTTCCAGAATGCCGGGTGCAGCCGATGCGTGACCGCCATTTTGCTCATGTAGTCGTCTTCGTTGGCGTGGCCCCAGGGCTTGGTGGCTTTGTCGAAGGGCTGGCCATCGCAGCCATAGACATCAACCGACTTTGATAGCGTAAAGGCAATGGGCAGCACCAACATGGTAAAAATGTTGGCCGTCGCGGTCGTGAAAAACCCTTCTGTCAGGTCGATGTTGAATTCCTGCTGGCGCTTATTGCCAACACCAATAATCCGGTTGTGGGCCGTGGGTGGTAAAATGGCTTTGAAATACGGCACGAAACCCAGTTGGGTGATGAATACACGCCGTTCGTCGGCCAGCATTGCTTTGATTAATTGTGCGCGGAATTGACCAGCATACAGCGACATGCCGCAATGCTGCACCGGGTCGCCCGCAAACAGCATCTCAGGTTTGAGATGATCCAAAGCCGCCTGATCAATGATAGTTGAATTACAAACACCCCGCAGCGTGTCGCCCGGATCAAAAGTACCAGCGGCCACCTGCTCTACCACATTTTGCAAACTGGGCCCGTTTCCGAACACACTCAGCGCCCGGCCCTGCCAGCGTTTCAGGTGCTGAAAGAATAAATGCACCGAGTTTGCCAGCAACTTCTCGATCTCACCCTTAGGCTGCAAACCCAATGCCAGCGTAATCATGCCTAAGGTTTCTTGCTGGACCATATTGTGATCAAGCCACGCCACTTCGCACGCTGCCCGATCAACAATTTCAGCCGCCTCAGCATTCAAGGCAACATGATCGGCATTCCAGACGAGAAGCGCATAAAGGTTATGCCCTGCTTCAGGGTTCTTGGTTGGGTCATAGGGAACGATAGCGATTTTGCCTTTGAAGCGCGGCGCATAGTCGATAATAGCTGGGTCGTAGTCGCGGCTTAAATACACCTGCGCCATGTCGAGAATTTGGTCGCTATCAAGCAGCAGGTAGTCTTCGCCGGCATAGGGGAAAACGATGGTGCCGACATGCTCGAGAAAAGGCAGGAAATGCCACACGGCGCGAAAAATCTGGCCATAGAGCCGCTCGCGGTTGGGAAACGGCGGCCAGAAGAGAATATCGGACATATGGTCGACGACGCCACGTTGAAAGGTGTGTCCATACTAGCGATGGGCGAGGTAAAGACAAAGCGCAGATATGGCGCTTAACTCGTCAGTGGGGGCAAATCGAATACCAACACTTCGGCGTCCGTTGTGGCTTTCAGTTCCAGCGCGGTTTCTTTTTTAATCGCCGCACCATCGCCCTCACTCATCGCAGTTCCGTTTAAACTCACCGCACCTTTAGCCACTTGTACCCAGGCGGTACGCGCAGGTGCGAGCACCAACGCTGCACCCTCGCCTGCTTTGAACAGCCCGGCATACAGTTTCACATCTTGGTTGATCGTCACGCTACCTTCGCTGCCATCGGGAGAGCCAACCAGTTTCAGTTTCCCCTTGCGCTCGGCTGCGGGCACGTGGATTTGCTCATAGCTGGGCGGAATGCCGCGCACTTTGGGCAGCAGCCAAATTTGCAGCAGGCGCGTATCAACATCGGCTTGCGGGTTGAACTCGCTGTGCTGAATGCCCGTACCAGCACTCATGCGCTGAATGTCACCCGGGCGAATGACTGAGCCGGTGCCCAGTGAGTCTTTATGCTCCAACGCGCCATCAAGCACATACGTCACAATTTCCATGTCTTTATGACCATGGGTGGGAAAGCC
>JANLSL010000555.1:0-3709 GCA_031362385.1 Alphaproteobacteria bacterium
TGTGGCCTAACGAGGCCTCAAGGTTATCGCCAAAAATCCAGAGGTAGCCCATATTTCCGAGTAAGTGCATCCACCCGCCGTGCATGAACATTGAAGTGAACATGGTCAACAGCGCAGGCGGGCGGGGCATCTCGGAACGTAGCGTGCCCAACAGATCACCCGGGATGAGGCCGAACGTATACACCGCGGCTTGGCCGGCCGCTTCAGGCAGCGAGGCTTGCCACAGAAAAACTGCAACACATGCGCCAATGATCGCATAGTTGACGATCGGAAAAGTGGTGTGTGGGTTATCGTCGCCGATGGGAAGAAACATGCTTAGGGTTACCTTTTTGCGCCCATGATCCGCGCGACGTGGTCGAGACGGTCTTTCACCACCGCTTCCATTTGTGGCGTGAGCACAAAGCCATCATCGAGACCTGATTTGTTCCAATCCGCCATCGACATACTCAATTTCTGACGCTGCCGGTCGAGCGCATTGCCAGGAGAGACAAACTGCTCGCACGTCTCGACTTCGAGCTTCTTGTGCTTCACGAGATCACGCAGGCACATGCGATAAAGCGTATCCTCGGTGCGATAGGTACGGAAATCTTCTTCCTCAGCAAAGCCCTTGATCCAGTCGTGCCACACCCGGCGCACACAAAAGTTGATGGGGCAGCTTTGATCGAGCGAGCGCGGCCAGTCGGGGTGCATCGGCATGTCAATGCGCATGCGGGTGAAGACATACCCCAGCGCATCATCAGCCAACAATGCTTCAAGACAGGTGTGAATGTGGTTGGCATAAAATACATCATCAGCATCAAGGAAGAACAAGAACTGCGCTGCTGATTGACGCACACCTTCATTGCGCGAGAAACCCGGCCCACGATTGACAGTGTTGGTGACCAATCGAACGCCTGGCGTGCTGTTCACAATGCTTGGTGTGGCATCGGTTGAGCGGTCATCGACCACAATGATTTCAGCGTCGATCTTGAGGCCTTTGGTTTCGATGCAATGGCGCACCGCGCCCAGCGCACTCGTGAGTGTGCGTTCCAAAGTACTGGCCGCGTTATAGGCCGGAATGATGACGGCGATGGTGGGGGTATAGCGGCTCATGGAGAGCTTGTTCCGCTTGTTATTGTCACCATTTAACAAGCCATACCGGCCATAGGGTGGTTGTTTGTGGCCGGTATATACCGACACCCATCAAATGTGGATGGCGCGCTTGTCGACATTCAGTGCGGCTTCTTTCACCGCCTCGCCCAATTGTGGGTGGGCGTGACAGGTGCGCGCAATATCTTCCGCCGAAGCGCCAAATTCCATACCCAGCGCCACTTCCATAATAAGGTCGCCGCCCGACGGACCAATAATGTGGCACCCCAACACGCGATCTGTTGTGGCATCGGCCAGAATTTTCACAAAGCCATCCATGTCACCGTTGCTGCGCGCGCGACTGTTGGCGGTGAACGGGAACTTGCCCGCTTTGTAGGCAATGCCCGCTTCTTTGAGTTGCTCTTCAGTTTTGCCCACGCCAGCCACTTCTGGCCACGTGTACACCACCGAGGCAATCGCATCGTAATTGATGTGCGCCGTTTGCCCCGCACAAAGTTCGGCGACCGCGACACCTTCATCTTCGGCCTTGTGCGCCAACATCATACCACCAATGACATCGCCAATGGCAAAAATGCCTTCAACGTTGGTTTGGTAGTGGGCGTCGGCTTCAACAAAGCCGCGGTTGGTCATTTTCACGCCAACTTCGGCCAAGCCTAAGCCCGCCGTGAAGGGCCTGCGGCCCACGGCCACCAGCACGACATCGGCCTTGAGTTCGGTGGGCGCACCGCCTTTGGCGGGCTCGATAGATAAAGTCACGCCATCTTTGCCTGTCGTTGCTTTGGTCACCTTCTGACCCAGCATAAATTTCATGCCCTGCTTTTCGAGGATGCGCTGCATCTGCTTGCGCACTTCGCCGTCCATGGGCGGCATGATAAAGTCGAGGAATTCTACAACAGTCACAGATGCGCCCAAACGACGCCAGACCGAGCCCATTTCGAGGCCAATCACACCACCGCCGATAACAACCATCGACTTTGGCACCTTGGCCAAGGACAGCGCGCCCGTCGATGAGACGATTTGCTTTTCATCAATGGTGATGCCCGGCAGAGGGGTTACTTCCGAGCCGGTTGCAATCACCACATACTTGGCTGTGTAAGTCGTTTCCTTACCGTCGAAATCTTTCACGGTGACGTGGTGTGCACCCGCTTGGTCCCCAGCTTTGGCTGCTTTAGCAATTTTGCCGGTGCCCTTGATGTATGTGACTTTGTTTTTCTTGAACAGAAATTCGATACCCGTGGTGTTTTGTTTCACCACATCATCTTTGCGCGCCAACATAGTGGGCAAGTCGAGTTCAACCTTCGACAGCTTAATGCCGTGGCCGGCGAAAGAATGGTTGGCTTCCTCGAACAAGTGCGAGGATTGCAGCATGGCTTTGGAGGGAATGCAGCCGACATTCAAACAGGTGCCGCCCAGCGTGCCGCGATTTTCAACACACGCGGTTTTGAGGCCCAATTGTGCGGCGCGAATGGCGCACACGTATCCACCAGGCCCCCCGCCTATGATAACAACATCGAAAGACTCGGACATCTCTAGCTCCTCACTCTCTACTGTCGTCCTCGGGCTTGACCCGAGGACCCAGGGTTACTTTCCACCTAAGCTTGACCAACATCTTCGTAGAGATCACGCCACTTAGGGTTCGTCTTTTCGATCAGATCGATCTTCCAGCGCCGTACCCAGTGTTTAAGGCTTTTCTCGCGCTGTATGGCCGTTTTGACATCTGCGTATTCTTCATAGTGAACAAGTCTGTGAACACCGTAATCCTTGGTGAAACCATCAACGACTTCCTCTTTGTGCTCATAAATCCGCCGCAAGAGGTCGCTTGTCACGCCGATATAGAGGGTGCCATTGCGTTTGCTAGCGAGTATATAAACATGAAAGGTCTTGGCCACCGCTCGCGCGTATTACCCTGGACCCTCGGGTCAAGCCCGAGGGTGACAAAAAATAAGAAGATCAGACTCTAACCTCACCCTACATATCCAACACAAGGCGGCCGGGGTCTTCTAGGCCTTCTTTCACACGCACCAAGAACGTCACGGCCTCGCGGCCATCGATGATGCGGTGATCATAGCTGAGTGCCAGGTACATCATAGGCCGGGCGACAATTGAACCATCATCGAGCACCACGGCGCGCTGTTTGATGTTGTGCATCCCGAGAATGGCTGATTGCGGTGTGTTGAGAATAGGGGTGGAGAGCATCGAGCCATAAATGCCGCCATTGGAAATGGTAAAGCTTCCGCCCGTCATTTCCTCGATGGTCAACTTGCCGTCACGGGCCTTGCGGCCAAAGCCTGAGATTTCGGCCTCGATCTCAGCGAATGATTTGGTATCGCAATCGCGCACCACGGGCACCACCAAACCTTGGGGTGTGCCCACCGCCACGCCGATGTCGTAGAAGTTTTTATAGATCAGCTCGTCGCCACGAATTTCCCCATTCACGGCTGGAATTTCGTTCAGTGCTGCGACGCAGGCTTTCACAAAAAACGACATGAAGCCCATTTTCACGCCATGCTTTTTCTCAAAGCCGTCTTTGTACTTGGTGCGCATGGACATGACGGCTGACATGTCGACTTCGTTGAACGTGGTCAACATCGCTGCGGTGTTTTGTGCTTCTTTCAAGCGC
>JANLSL010000586.1:0-3993 GCA_031362385.1 Alphaproteobacteria bacterium
CAGACACTCGTTTACGATCCCAACGGCATTGTGTTGGAATTGTTTGAGTTGAACGTCACCAAAATTCCGGAATAGCAAAACGATAATCAGCTCATGGATGACACCTACGAACTGATCACCGATTTCGCGCGCCCCGACCCTGCGCTGGTGGCGCGCGCATCGCCTTTGTACTATTGCCTGATTGGCGGGCTGGTGGGGCCGCGTCAGGTCATGGACGGCGGTATTCAAACGCTGCACCCCACCGCCAGCCCACCGTGGCGGGTGTGCGGGCCAGCATTTACGGTACGCCCAGAGCATCCCGATGATCTGCTGATGAGCCAAATCGCTGGCAAGTACGTCAAGCCCGGCGATGTGGTGGTGGTTGATGCGGTGGGGTCACACTTGGCGGCGTTCGGCGCAAGTATGGCGCACGGTATAAAAGCAGCAGGTGGCGCTGGCATCGTGATCGATGGCTACGTGCTGACGGCTGATGTGTTGCGCGCGCGTGAAAATATCCCGGTGTTTTGCCGGGGCACGGTTTCGATCTCGGGCGTGGGCACTAAGCCGGGCTGGCTGAACGTGCCCGTAATTTGCGGTGGCGTGATCGTCAACCCCGGTGATTTGATTTTAGGCGATGCTGACGGTGTGGTTGTTGTCCCCCAGGCACAAATCGCCAGTGTGGTTGCCGCCATTGAGGCTCAGAACCAACCGCGCTCAAGCGATGGCAGCATTGAGCCGCGCAAAGCTGACGCGCCAAAATATTATCAGCGCAGCGGTGCCGAAGATATGGTGGCCAGGCTTGCAGCCGCAGGCAAACTAACGATCAAGTAGGTTGTTACGTCTTATACCAGTGGCTTTAATGGCTGACTGTTATACATGAACTTAAATCGCCCCCACCTTCTCGATGTCGCCACCCGATTCATTCGGGTGGCCCATTCATCCCCTTGCTTTGACGCAGAGTGTTTCGCGATGGGTCGCCCGGCTAAACCGGGCGACGACAAAAGTTTATGAAAATTTATGAGTCAAATCTTTAGGCCGTTAGATCTTTGGCGGCGGTGCGGTTGGATCAAACAGTTTGCACCGCCCCGACAGGTCTTGGCTGGTAAAGCCCGCCCGGTCGGTTTGGGCACTCCCGGTGGCGTTGCCGATCAGCTTCCAGGTTTTGGGGTCATCTTCGGGCTTGCCCTCATAAACTTGCATCCGCAGCAAATCGAGATAATTACGCCCTGAATTTGACGGCCACATGCCGCGAATGAGTTCAATGAAAACCGGCTGGCTAGCTTTGCCCTTCTGCAATGCGGTGCGGTAAATGCCACCACGATCATGCATGATGAAACCGTTGTTCACCTGGGCTTCGCCGCCTTTGGGGCGATAAGTCAAGAAGCACTCAAAATTGCGCGCCTTGCCCAAACGCCAATGGGTTTGATCGGGCCTGCCCATGACCAGCTTGCCCGTAAGGTCGCGGCCATCGAAGGTAATCCACAGCTCCTCATCATTGAGCAGCCATTCCCAGTTAAAGGTTGCGTCAGTTTGCAAACGGGAAAGATGAGCATTGCAGGTTCCAGGCTCGGTGCGGCCCAACACCTGACGCCCACTCAAACGCCACAAAATATCGCAAGCTGCTGCACCCTTGGCTGGAATCAGTTCGCTCGCGGCCAAGCCCTTCAACTTGGCAGCATCCGTGGCAATGGGTGTGTACTTAGCTGGGTCTTTGAATTTGCGTGGGCTCATGCGCACGACTTGACGTGATTGATCGACACTGAGCGTCCACACTTGAAACTCAGATTGGTCAAAGGCTGCATCCTTCGAGCCTGAATGCACTGTGGCGACAATAACGTTCTCGCCGACCTCCGGGGCATCAATGCGCGTGAAAGCCCGGTACACGCGTTGGTGCTGTTGGTCTTTGGGCGTTTTGTATTCTTCCTCAAAGAAACGCTGCGGCTCATTATCGTATTGGCCCGGCAGCTTGGCCATCAGGTCTTTCAGTACAACTTTCAATTCAATCGGCGAATTAGTGGCCTGGGCCGGGGCGGATACATTCAACGCCAGGGCTGCAACCGCAAAAGGAATAATCTTTTTCATGATGCTTCCCCTATTCGCCCTTAATGGGTGGCGCTGATGGATCAAACAACTTACAGCGCCCACTATACATGCCATCACCGAACGAGGCGCGGTCACTGGCTGCACTGGCCCAGCCCATGCCGAGGAATTTGCTTTTATCGGGCTTTTTGGGGTCGCCCTCGTACATCGAGATGCGCAGCAAATCTTCATAGTTGCGCCCCGAGTTCGAGGGCCACATGCCGCGCAACAGCGTGTAATAGAACGAGTGCTTGTTGGGCGCTTTGGTTTCCCAGACATAAACATCGCCGCGATCGTGCATACGTGGGCCGTTACTGGTTTGGGGTTCGCCCTTCACTGGGCGGAAACCAAACAGGCATTCAAAATCCCGCGCCTTGCCCAAACGGAAATGGCTTTGGTCGGGCTGACCATTGACGATTTTGCCTGTGGCATCACGCCCGGCAAAATTGATCCACATTTCAGTATCGTTGAGGATGTATTCCCACTCCCATGCGAGTTGCATTTTCATGGTGGTGGACATGCTGGAACAGGCCCCCGGTTCGGTTTGCCCGCGTAACTCATTGCCGAATTTGCGCCAATACACATCGCAACTGGCCGCACCCTGGGCGGGAACCAAATCAGCCGCCATGAGGTCCTTAAACGCAGCGGCATCGAGGGCTTTATCAACGTACTTGGCGGGGTCTTTAAAACGGCGCGGCGACATTTTGACGGCTTTGCGCGCCGCATCAACCGACAACGTCCACACCTGGAATTCACCGTTGTCAAATGATCCACTCTTTCCACCATAGCGCACCGTGGCCACCAGTACATTTTGCCCGACATCGGGCGCTTCGATATGCGTAAACGACCGATAGACCGAGCCGTGGGCAAGTTCCTTGGGTGTTTTATTTTCTTCCTCGAAGAATTTTTGTGACGCGTTATCGAACTGACCTGGGAGAATGGTCATCAGGTCTTTGAGGGCAGTTTTCAGCTCGATGGGTGAATTTGTCGCAAAAGCTGGCGCTGCGGCAATCAGTGCCGCCACGGCAATACCTGCAAAAAGCTTCATGGTTCCCTCCCCGGTTCCAGTCAACACAGCAAGCATAACCCTCATCTCGCCCATGGGAAAAGAAAAAAAGCCCGCAAGCCTTTCGGCCTGCGGGCTTTGTCAGATCAGGTGGTTAATGGCTTACCACTTATAGGTGGTCCGCGCGTAGTAGAAGCCGCCGTTAAATCCGGCTGGTGAGAAGTTTGAGTACTGGGCAAAGCCGTTGGGGTTTGCACCAGGAATCACCAGGTCGGGGTATTCGTTGAAGACGTTGTTGGCACCCACTGCCAATGACCAGCTATCGGTGAACTTGTAGCCAACTTCAGCATCGGCCACCCATTGCGAACCAAAGGTTTGGTCCAACGCGGCGTTCGCATTGCGTGAGGTAAACTTGCCATAACGATTGCCGCGCAAGTTCAGGTCAAACCCAGCGATGGAATAGTTGATGCCCAAATTCAGTTTGTTCTTGGGTTGGGCCACCGTGAAGCGACCTTCTTCAACACGCGCAAAGCGATTGAGCTGTAAGCCCAAGGCCGTCAACGTTGACGGGTTGCCCTTGACGTTACGCACTTTGCTTTTATTGAAGTTAACACCTGCCGTGAGGGTTAAATCGCCATCGCCAGCCGTGGTGGTATAGCTGCTGATGATGTCGACACCCTTGGTGCGGGTGCCGATGGCATTGGTGAAGAAGCGTCCACCGGTCACACCAGGGAACCCGCGTGAGGTCAGGAAGTTCTGCACTGCGGTGCCGGTTAAGTTTTCCGACAACACGATGCGGTCTTTGATGTCGATTTGGTAGGCATCGACCGTGATGCTCATGCCATCAGTTGGTTGCGATGTTAAGCCTAAGCTGTAGTTGGTGGATTTTTCGGCTTTCAGCGCTTCGGCACCTAACAGTTTAGCTTCGG
>JANLSL010000609.1:0-3467 GCA_031362385.1 Alphaproteobacteria bacterium
GGCTTGTTCACGTCTGCCGTGGCGTCCATCGAATACAGCGTGCCCTTTTGCGGGCCTTTTGTTTTCGGGTCTTCGTACCAGGTGTGCCAGCCATCGGCGGCCACCGGGTGCGAGCCGATAGAAATTCTTTCTGGGATACTCAGGGCTTGCGTTAATTGGCCCGTGGGGCCGTTGGACATGGCGTTCAGTTTATCGCCCGTGACGGTGATGAAGTTCGAACCTTTGTAGCCGTTAGGCGTCCAGTAACTTAAGTAGGCTTCCAGCGGGCGGAAGTTCGCCGCCACGCGCAGCACCACGGTGAACTGATTATTTCGCGCAAACAAATCGTGCCACATGATCATGGTGCGCGAGCCATCGGGATGCACGTTCATGTGGAACTTTTCCCACGCGCGCGGGCGCTTATCGCTCAGCGCTTGGTAGGTGTATGTGCCCTCGGCCCAGCGCACGATGTTGCTGTTAGGCCCTGTGTTCTCGGGCTGGGTCGGGGCTGAGACTTGGGCGCTGGCAGCGACAGCACAGCCAAAGGCAAGCGCGGTGGTGATGGCTAATTTTTTGATCAGCATGGGTGTGTCCTCACTTTATGGGCTGGAGATATTTAAGTCGTCAGTCCGTATGTGCGAGCAGTGCTTGTGCCCAGCCGGGCGCGGCGAAAGCCCACACGGTCAGCATAAGCATGAATGATGGTATGGGCATCGGTTCTCTCCCCACGCCAATCGTGGCCTAAAGTGAAGGGGTCAGGCAATGGACAGGGTGCCCGAAGGATTGCTTTTGTGATCGGGTTTTATGGCGGGGTGTTTGACTTCGCGGCGCTGGGGGAGTTACATCTAGGCTCACCCTCGGCCTAGTGGCCGAAGACCTTGGAATTCCTCGCAAAGATTGGGATTTGGCTGCTATGTCCACTGCCTCAAAACCCACCGTCACACGGGCCATGGGCGTTCGTGCATCGCACCGGCCGATGTCACCGCATGTGATGATCTATCGTATGCCTTTGACGGCAATACTGTCGATCACGCACCGCATTACGGGTGTTGGCCTTTCGGCAGGCCTGGTGCTGCTGACCTGGTGGATTACCGCCGCGGCGTTAGGCGATGGCGCTTATGCCACGGCCATGGCGGTGATTGGTTCGTGGTTTGGCAAGCTGGTGCTGTTTGGATTTTCCCTGGCCCTTTATTTTCACCTTTGCAACGGCGTGCGGCACTTGGTCTGGGACGCAGGCAAAGGCTTTGAAATTTCAGATACCCAGCGCGCCAATCAAATTGTGTTGGTGGTTGCTGCTGTGCTGACCATCCTCACCTGGCTGTTGGCATAGGAAGCGCACCATGACCTCAAAACCCGGTGTGCTGCGTTCTTCCCTCGGCCGCGTGCGTGGCCTTGGCTCTGCGAAGGAAGGCACCCATCATTGGTGGCAGCAGCGCCTGACAGCAGTTGCCTTAATCCCGCTCACGATCTGGCTGGTGGCGTCTGTCGTGCGTCTCAGTGGTGCGGGCTACGCTGGTTTTGTGAGTTGGTTCCAAAACCCGATCCACGCCTCTGTCATGATCTTGTTCCTGATCGCGGCTTTCCATCACGCGCAACTCGGTATGCAGGTTGTGCTTGAAGATTATATCCCAGGTCATGCTGCACGCACGGTCTGTGTCGTCGCGGTCAAATTTGTATGCCTGGCACTCGCCGTGTTGTGCACTGTCTCCATTCTCGTTGTTGCGTTCAAAGGTTGATCGGTTATGTCGTTTAATACAGCGGGCTATCAAATCGTTGATCACGACTATGATGTTGTGGTTGTGGGTGCGGGCGGCGCTGGCCTGCGCGCCACCTTCGGCATGGTGCAAAATGGTTTGAAAACAGCCTGCATTACTAAAGTGTTCCCGACCCGCAGCCATACGGTTGCCGCCCAAGGGGGTGTGGGTGCTGCCCTTGGCAACATGGCCGAGGACAATTGGGTTTGGCATATGTACGACACGGTCAAGGGCTCTGACTGGCTCGGTGACCAAGACGCTATTGAGTATATGTGCCGCGAAGCCATCCCGGCGGTGTATGAGCTGGAACATTACGGTGTGCCATTTTCACGCACCCCCGATGGCAAAATTTATCAGCGCCCCTTCGGCGGCCATATGCGCAACTTTGGCGAGGCCCCCGTGCAGCGCGCATGTGCGGCGGCTGACCGCACTGGCCACGCCATTTTGCATACGCTCTACCAACAAAGCCTGAAACATCAGGCCGAATTTTTTGTCGAATACTTTGCCATCGATTTGATGATGGATGAAACCGGCTGCCGTGGTGTTGTCGCACTTGATATGGCCACCGGCATCATTCACCGTTTCCGCGCCCATCAAACAGTGCTGGCCACCGGCGGTTATGGCCGTGCCTATTTCTCATGCACGTCAGCGCACACCTGTACGGGCGATGGCAATGGCATGGTGGCGCGTGCTGGTCTGCCGTTGCAAGACATGGAATTTGTGCAATTTCACCCCACCGGTGTTTATGGCGCAGGGGTTTTGATTACCGAAGGGGCGCGCGGCGAAGGTGGTTACCTAACCAACGCAGCTGGCGACCGTTTTATGGAGCGCTATGCGCCCACTGCCAAAGACTTGGCCTCGCGTGATGTGGTGTCGCGTTCCATGACCATGGAAATTCGCGAAGGGCGCGGTGTGGGGCCTGAGAAAGATCACATCTTCCTGCATCTGGAACATTTGGGCGCTGACGTGCTGTACCAACGTCTGCCTGGCATTACTGAAACCGCAAAAATTTTTGCCGGCATTGACGCGACCAAAAATGCCATCCCGGTTTTGCCCACCGTGCACTACAACATGGGCGGCATTCCTACCAACTACATGGCCGAAGTGATTAAGCCACTGCCGGGCAAACCAGATAATGTTCTTCCGGGTCTGATGGCGGTGGGCGAGGCGGCTTGCGTGTCGGTGCACGGGGCCAATCGTTTGGGCACAAACTCATTGCTTGATCTGGTGGTTTTTGGCCGTGCTGCAGCTTTGCGCGCCAAAGATATTGTCAAAGCAGGCGCCACCCACAAGCCGCTGGCAACAGATGCCTCAGACTTAGCACTGAGCAGGCTTGACCGCATCCGCAATGCCAAAGGGCCCCTGACCACCGCAGCGATTCGCAAATCTATGCAGCGCACGATGCAAAACGATGCAGCTGTGTTCCGCACTGCTAAAACCCTCAAAGAGGGCTTAGATAAAATGGGTGAGATCGCCACCAGCATGAAAGATTTGCGTGTTTCTGATCGCAGCTTGATCTTTAACACCGATCTGATCGAAGCGTTGGAGTTGGATAACTTGATCCCCTGCGCATTGGCCACCATTGCAGGCGCGGAAGCCCGTCACGAAAGTCGCGGGGCTCATGCCCATGAAGATTATCCCAATCGCGACGATGCCAATTGGATGAAGCACACTCTGGCTGCCGTCGATGACGCTTACAAAGTAAAGCTCGATTACCGCCCGGTGCATACCTAC
>JANLSL010000610.1:0-3212 GCA_031362385.1 Alphaproteobacteria bacterium
AGGCGGCAAATTGATTGCGGGTGAGCGTTGAAACCATCAACCCAAATCCCAACACCGTCAGCATAAAACACGCCGCTGCAAAAAAGAGCATGATCATCGACCCCGCAAAACCGATGCGAAACAGCACCAGTGCAACGATCACGCTCACGGTCATGCCCCCCATGCCAAGCGTAAAGTAGGGGACCAACTTACCAACGATGAGTTCTGATTTTGTCAGCGGTGTAGTCAGCAGTGCTTCCATCGTGCCGCGTTCCCACTCGCGCGCAATGACAAGCGCTGTCAACAAAGCGCCGATCAGCGTCATGATTACCGCAATCAAGCCGGGCACGATTGATTTATGACTATCGACACTCTCATTAAACCAAACACGCGCCTGCACAATGATGGGTGGAACCTGGGGCACAGGGTTTGTGCGTTGACGATGAATCTGCCACATCCCCCACGCCCCTTGGACGTATCCTTCCATAATCCGTGCCGTGTTGGCGTCAGTGCCATTGACCAGCACTTGAATAGGTGCCGCGCTTGAACTGTTCAGCTTGGTGCCAAAATCATCAGCCAGAATGGCGATGCCCTTGACCTTTCCCGCACGTAATAAATCAGAGGCGTGCAGACGGTTATCGACCATACGCGGGGCTAAATAAGGTGTTGCCACGAGTGCTGCATAAAAATCATGTGCTTCGGGTGCAGTGGTTTCCATCACCACTGCAAGTGGAAGGTGTTTTGCATCAAGCGAAACACCAAAGCCAAAGAGGAACAACATAAATAGCGGCAGGATGACCGCAACAATAATGCTAGACGGATCGCGCAACACTTGAAGCCACTCTTTGCGCACGAACCCGCGCAAGCGTTGCACGTCAATACCGCGACCAGCCGTGGTGGGTGTTTCGACAGTTGCGTTCATGCGGCACTGGCCCGGGTGTCGGGTTCGGCGCGGTCATAGTCCTCAATCAGCCGGATAAAGGCTTGTTCGAGTGTCGCACTTTCATCACCAGTTTGGGTTGACTTGATCTGATCGGGTGAGCCAGCGGCGATTTGACGCCCGCGATAAATTATTGCCATGCGGTCGCAGTATTCGGCCTCGTCCAAAAAATGGCTCGTGATCAGGATGGTAGTCCCGTCGTCGGCCATGGCATTCAGCCGCGACCAAAACTCGCGCCGTGTCACCGGATCAACACCCGAGGTCGGCTCGTCTAAAAAGAGAATCGCAGGTTTATGCAATACAGCGCACGCCAGCGCCATGCGTTGCTTGATGCCCAACGGTAAATCGCCGCAATTTTGATGAAGATAAGCTTCTAAGCCGAACTCGGCTGTCACTTCTGCGGTGCGTAGTTTCAGCGCCCGTCCGGAAAGCCCGTAGACACCACCCGCAAAGGCCATGTTCTGGGCCATGGTCAGATGGCCGACATAGGCAAACTTCTGCGCCATATACCCGATGCGTGAGCGCGCATCAGCCCGCGCGGTGGCAAGGTCATAGCCCGCCACAAGCGCCTGACCAGAACTGGGCGGCAATAATCCGCACAACATTTTGAAGGTCGTGGATTTTCCAGCACCGTTGGGGCCGAGCAGGCCAAAAATCTCGCCCTTGCGGACCGCAAAACTAAATCGATCAACAGCTGTAAATGTCCCAAACCGTTTGGAGAGGTCTTTGGTTTCAATAACGGGGGTTAACTGGGAGCTTACAGCCCCCTCACCCTGGCCTTCTCCCACGCGGGGAGAGTCGGTGTGAGGGCTAGCTTGCGTTTTTAATGCGATGCTCACCACGTCTTGCTTACGCATAGCGGCAAGGTAGGCATCTTCAAACTGCGGTGTGGTGGGCTGGGCCGTCATGGCGCGCAAGGCACCCAATGCCGAAACCGCCAGATCTGGCTTTGCGCCGTCAGTGGCCATCACGATGCGCAAGTTGCGGCCTTTGATTTGGGCATCGACCACACCTGGTAGCCCCATCGCAGCGCGCTGGATGTCGCGCTTGCGCGCCACACCCTCAGCAGGAAGTTCTGCACGCCATGTGCGTTGAGCAACATGGGCGCTGATGTCACGCGGCGCGCCGTGATCGAGCACCTTGCCTTCATAAAGCAGAATCACATGATCGCACCCATCGGCTTCATCGAGGTAGGCCGTGGTCCACAATACTGCGATGCCGGTATTTTGCAGTGCGCGCACCATCGCCCACAGCTCACGCCGTGATACAGGGTCAACACCAACACTGGGTTCGTCGAGCAGCAAAATATCGGGTGCAACAATGAGTGTGCACGCCAGCCCCAACTTTTGTTTCATGCCGCCCGATAAATTACCGGCCAGTCGATCGCCAAAGGGTGCCAAACCTGTAAAGCGATTCAACTCGTTAAACCGGTGCTCGCGCAGCACAGGGGCAAGACCATTGAGATCGGCATAGAGCACCATGTTCTCGGTGACACTGAGGTCTTCATAGAGGCCGAATTTCTGTGGCATGTAGGCGATGCGCGGGCGCGCAATGTCATGGGTAAATGAAACAGTACCCCCATCAGCGTCTAACAATCCGGCAAGGGCGCGAACCAGGGTTGTTTTGCCAGCGCCATCAGGGCCCACAAGACCAGTGATTTTTCCGGGTGCGATCTCACCCGAAACCCCAGCAAGGGCCGCCACACTGCGCGCCTCGGCGGTGAAGGTTTTAGTAATGTCCGTAAAGCGCAAGCCCGCGGGCATTTTATTTTCCGCCGTCTAACATCACTGTCACCGGCATCCCTTGGCGCAATGACTGGTCGGGGTTGGCAATGACAATTCGAACGCGGTAGACCAAGTCAGTGCGCAGTTCGGGGGTTTCAATCGCCTTGGGCGTAAACTCAGCCGTCGGCGAAACAAACCCGACTGTGCCGTCATAAACCCTTCCGTCGCGCGCATCGGTGCGAACTTTAACTTTTGCACCAGGCGGGACACGGCCCAGGTTCGCTTCGTCGACATACGTGCGCGCCCATACGGGTGTGGTGAGTGCGAGCGTCAGAATAGGCGCATTGGGCCCGGCCATAGCACCAGGCTCACGAATGCGGGTCAGTATTGTACCATCAGACGGCGCCTTTATTTCGGTTTGCGCGAGACGATACCGTGCTAAGTCAGCCGCAGCGTCGGTGGCTTTGGCAGCAGCCCGCGCGGCGTCAATTTCTTCGCTGCGAAAGCCCTCTAACGAAAGCGACAACTCTGACTCGCGGGTTGAAACTGTCGCGCGGGCCACATCCACA
>JANLSL010000656.1:0-1524 GCA_031362385.1 Alphaproteobacteria bacterium
AATGGCATGATTGCAAAAGACGACAGGCCCAGGTGAACAGGCTTTGTGTTCGTGCGCGCGCCCTTCAGCAGCGGTAAAATTTTCACATTCGGCTGTGGTGTCACTCCAGCGAAACCACCCGGTTCCTGTGAATGCACCAGCGGTGCGTACGCGCACGAAGCAATCGAGCGGGCGCATGAGGGCGTCCACGGTTTGCACGACCTCGCGCACCACATGCGGTGGATCTTCGATGACGGAGCATGCGTGTAATGTTTTGGTGCCGTCGGCAAAAGTTGTAATCGAAAAATCTTCAACGCCTCGCCGCCGCCCTATGTCGTGCGGCTTATCGCTCAGGTATGCGATTCGACCACTAACAGTAGTATGGAGCAGGTTTTTGTCGGATATCATCTTTCTGCATCGCCTTGCGCAGCGCGCGCGGAACATGCCACGCTAGCTACAGCCAACGTAGCGTAAGATAGTAACACCTTCATATTGATTTTCTGCCGCGGGGATAAATATGCGTCTTCAAATTTTGACTTCAGTCAGCGCCTTAGCGCTGATGATGGCATTTCCGATCCAGCCCGGTGCGGCAGAGTCTGCGGCAACCAAACGCTTGGCTGAAATGTCGGCCAATCCTTATCCCAGCAGTTATGTGCCACGCCCTTCAGTCTTGACCGCGATTGTCGGCGCTACAGTTCATACTGGCACGGGTGCGACATTAAATAACGCTACCGTTGTTATGAATGGTGGCAAGGTTGTCAGTGTAGTTGAAGGGCTTGATGCCCCAACAGGTGCCGTGGTCAATGATGTCAAAGGAAAGTTCGTTACACCTGGGCTAATCGACGGCCATTCGCATTTAGGCGTTTACGCTGAACCGAGCGTGCCAGCACACGATGATGGCAATGAAGCGACTGATCCTAATACTGCCGAAGTATGGGCCGAGCATTCCGTGTGGCCGCAAGACCCAGGCTTCTCACGCGCGCTGGCTGGCGGTGTGACCGCGATGCAAATTTTGCCAGGTTCTGCCAACCTGTTTGGTGGCCGCTCGGTGATTTTGAAAAACGTCTGGAGCCGCTCGGTTCAAGGCATGAAGTTTCCTGGTGCCAAGTACGGCCTCAAAATGGCGTGTGGTGAAAATCCCAAACGGGTCTACGGCGACAAAAACCGCGCCCCGTCAACACGCATGGGCAACTTTGCGGGGTATCGCGCGGCCTGGACCAAGGCCTTGGAATACCAAAGCGAGTGGGACCAGTACGAAACTAAACTGAAATCTGGTAGTAAAGACGGCAAGCCTGACAAAACGGCTAAGCCGCCCAAGCGTGATCTGGAGCTTGATACTTTGGCGGCGGCACTGCGTGGCGACATCCTGGTGCAAATGCACTGCTACCGTGCCGATGAAATGCTGCAAGTTTTGGATATGGCCAAGGAATTCGGCTACCGCGTGACCATGTTCCACCATGCTGTCGATGCCTACAAAATTCGCGATGTGTTGGCCAAAGAGGGTATCTGCGGCGCAATGTGGTCAGATTGGTTCGGCTTCAAGAT
>JANLSL010000683.1:0-4267 GCA_031362385.1 Alphaproteobacteria bacterium
ACTGTCGGCGCTGGACCTCCCCTTGTTAAAACGGCTGTACGAGCAACGGGACGAAGCCGTGCCGCTGCCAAAGCCAGAGTTGGGTCTTGTCGTCCACTATGGGTTTGTTTGGGCAGGCCAGGGTCGTCCGCTTCCCAAAGATGTTGGTAAAAGTCGCCCGTGCTTGATTATTGATATTGAAGATGTCATCGAGCCCGATGCCGGCGCGCGCTTGATCAGGCGCGTCACGTATGTGCCGATTACTCACGTCGCGCCAAGTGCCAATGAGTGCGCAATCGCAATTCCGCCGCGCGTCGCCTTACACCTCAAACTGACGCAGGAGACGTCGTATATTTATACATCCTATGCAGTAGAAGACGACTGGCCCTTTGATGTGGAAAGAATCCCTGGATCAGGCGATACTTTTGCGTATGGGCTGATGCCACCCAAATTATTCGCTGCCGTGGCAGTCGACTTCGAGCGCTATCTCGCGACGCACCCGCGCACTGTTCATAAACGAGCCGAGTGAATGGCGCTCTCTCAGCGATCAATGCTTGCCATGCCGCGCGGGGTGTAGCGCTGGCCCGCGACCTTGTCGGGCGCGGCTGCGGCACTCAGTGTGGCCAGCTCCGCTGCTGAAAGTTTCACGTCAGCGGCTTTCACGTTCTCTTCTAAATACGCCAATCGTTTTGTCCCGGGAATGGGCACAATGTCTGCCCCTTGTGCCAGCACCCAGGCCAGCGCCACTTGGCCCGGTGTCGCGTTGTGGTGCTGGGCAATGGCGCGCGCGGCGGCCACAATGGCCTGGTTGCGCTCGAAGTTTTCAGGCTGATAGCGCGGGTCTGTGAACCTGAAGTCATCTTTGCGATATTCATCGGCGCGGGTGGCCGTGCCGGTGAGAAAGCCGCGCCCCAAGGGTGCATAAGGCACCAGACCAATGCCAAGTTTGCGCAGCAATGGTATGATCTCAGCTTCCAGGTTGCGCTCCCACATCGAGAACTCGCTTTGCAAAACACTGATGGGGTGAACTTTGTGCGCGCGGGAAATGGTCTCGGCACCTGCTTCTGATAGTCCCAAATAACGAACCTTGCCCGCTTTCACCAAGTCCGCCATGGCGCCAACCGTGTCTTCAATCGGCACACTTTTATCGACGCGGTGTTGGTAGAACAGATCAATCACGTCAATGCCGAGGCGCTTCAATGACGCGTCGGCTACTTCTTTCACGTGTGCAGGGCGGCTATCGAGGCCAGTCATGGCGTTGTTCTCGATCTTGAAACCAAATTTGGTGGCGATGATCACGCCGTCGCGACGACCTTTTAGCGCTTTGCCCAGCAACTGCTCGTTGGTGAATGGCCCATAAACTTCGGCGGTATCCAAAAAGGTCACGCCTAAGTCCAGCGCACGGTGGATAACTGCAATGTTTTCAGCCTCCGCCCCGCCGCCGCCGTAGGCCCAGCTCATGCCCATGCAGCCCAAGCCCAAACAACTGACCTCAAGGCCCTGTTGACCTAGTTTCCGTTTTATCATTGGTGCGATCCTCATTGAACTCATCTTGAGGGCTCAATTCCAGTGTAGTCGTCACCCCAGGGAACAGAGTATAGTATCTTTGCTAGAACGTATTGGTTCGTTTTCTTCGCTTCGGTTTCTTGTTTGTTACGCACTCTTTCGTCGTCAACAGTTCAAGGAGGCCCGACCATGGCGACCACGGCAACTTTCGATACGCCCGCACCGGCAATCCCCGCAATCCGCAACATCACCATCCACGATCTGTTTGACGCGCTTGCGAAAGGTATCGAGGACGCCAAGGCCAAACCCTCGTTTGTGCCGTTTGTGATTGGCATTTACCCGTTGGTCTCGGTGTTGGCCATTATGG
This sequence comes from Alphaproteobacteria bacterium, assembly GCA_031362385.1. Taxonomy (GTDB): domain Bacteria; phylum Pseudomonadota; class Alphaproteobacteria; order Rhodospirillales; family Rhodospirillaceae. The sequence continues at coordinate 1,853 of JANLSL010000683.1, forward strand.
TGTTGTTTAATTACGACTACTTGCCGCTGCTGTTTCCGGTAGTCTCAGGCACGGTGCTAATCGGCCCGTTTGTGACTATTGCCTTGTGTGAGGTTAGTCGCCGTCGCGAGCGCGGGCTCGATTTCGCCGAACTGGGGGGCTACAACTTTTTTGGTTCGCCCTCGATCAAAGACATCATGCTGCTGGGCCTGTTGATGATCGGCCTGTTTTTATTCTGGCTCGCCACCGCCATGACGCTCTACGGTATGACCGTGGGCGATGAATGGCGTAGTGTTCCCAACGCGCCCAACTCGATGATGGAATTCGCGCGCACGCTGTTTTCGACCCAAGGCGGGTGGACCCTGATTATCCTTGGTAATGCGTTCGGGCTGTTTTTCGCTGTCATCTCGTTGTGTATCGGCACGGTATCGTTTCCGCTCCTGCTCGACCGCGAGGTTGGTATTGGTGTGGCGGTGCGCACATCCATCGCATGCGTCAAACAAAACCCGGTCAACATGGCCGTGTGGGGTTTGATTGTGGTGGTGCTGCTGATCGCCGGCGCTATTCCCTTCCTGGCTGGTCTCGCAGTGGTTGTGCCGGTGCTGGGTCATGCGACGTGGCACCTGTACCGAAAAGTGGTGGTCTAAACACCATTTTCGCATCCAGCAAATAAAAGGGCCCCGGTTGGGCCCTTTTTGTTTGTGCGGGCCTGTCAATTCTGACAGGTGCGATAACGTCCTTTAGATGCACTCATAGATACCCGAATAGCAAGGAGGCAATCATGACGATATCACGTCGCATTTTGTTGGCTGGTGCCACGACGCTGGGCCTGCCTAGTACATTTTTCAACAATGCAATGGCCGCCGGTCCCGTAAGGATCAGGCAGGGTATCGTGGCCTTTGCGCAAAGCGCAGACAAGGTGAAAGCTTTCCGCGCAGCCGTCGACAAGATGAAGAAAAGATCAACCGCGAATCCTGATGACCCGCTCGGTTGGTCCTATTGGGCTTCGGTGCACGGTACCGACAAAGTTATACCAAACGGCCTTCAGAGCGTTTATTCTCAATGCGATCATACTTATCGCAGAGCCAACGGCACATTATACATAGCAAGGCATTTCATTTCCTGGCATCGCGCATTCCTGTTCTTCTTCGAAGCTGCCTTGAAGACGGCCGCCGTCGATGCTGGCGATAATACGTCCTTCGAGTTGCCCTATTGGAATTGGTACGCCGAGGGTACCATTCCAAAGATATTCACCGAAGGCGACGCGGGTACCAATCCGCTCTGGCACGATAGGGTCAATAATAAAGTTCAAGCGCTCGACAACTCAGCCTTTGACCAAAAGTTGCTGTTGCCTGCCGGTTCGGACTGGCGAAAGAGCTTCTCGGTTCCGCTCGAAATAGACCCGCATGGTAACGTTCACGATCAAATCGGCGGCGAGATGGGTGATGTTAGAACCTCGGCGCGCGACCCCATTTTCTGGCTGCACCATGCCAACATCGACCGCTTGTGGACGTCGTGGATCGCCCAAAAGGGCGGAGTAAACCCGACCGATCCGAATTGGCTCAATCAATCGTGGGCCTTCGACAAAGTCGGCGCCATGACAATGACCGCTGATAAGGTTACCGATAGCGCGCAGCATCTGAAATATCGCTACGACAACTATGATATTGCACCGCCGGTCCCCGCGCCGCCTGTCGCCGTCGCGGCGGCACCTGCCGCCGCGATCCAGCCGCAGCGCGTAGAGGTCAAGGGTGCGGCTCAAGACGAGGCGACGGCGAAGGGCGCGCCGCTCGCCGTAGCCAATTCCGTAACAGCGAAGTCGGTCAGTGCAACCCCGGGCTTGTCGCTGGGCAATGCGCCGGTTGAAGTCAGCATGGCCATGAGTTTGGGAAGCGGAAACAAGCTCAAGGCCTTTGCACTCGCGACGCCCGCCGCCGAAATTACCGGGGCCTGGATAGTCATCGACGGCATTGAGGTCGGCAAGGACGGGGCCAGAGGCGGCTACAGCTATGCGGTCAAGGCCAGCCTTGGTGATAAAATCAAGAGCGTCAAACTGACATCACTCGGTTCGTTCATGCTATCGGTGAGTCGCCACGCTCACAAAGATCAGCAAATGGCTGGCGCCGACGGAAAACTCAGCCTGAGTTTTCCATTGAAGGAAGTGCTGGAGGAACTGGGTGTCAACGCAACGACCAATCTCGGCAGCTCGTTACTGATCACAATCGAGCCGGCGCAGGCGCCGGTGGCAGGCGATCCGCAGTTCCTAAAGATCGGCTCGATCTCGATACAGACCACCACGGCGCCGCTTCAGTAGCCTGGTGCAGACAAAGATGTTCACTGGTCTCGCAGTGGTTGTGCCGGTGCTGGGTCATGCGACGTGGCACCTGTACCGAAAATCCGTCGTGTGAGGTCGGTATAAGCGCTTGATTTCAAGAG
>JANLSL010000700.1:0-4038 GCA_031362385.1 Alphaproteobacteria bacterium
GGTCGTGCACTCAGCCGCAGGTGCCGTGGGGGTCATGACCACCCAAGTCGCCAAAGATGCTGGTGGTGTTGTGATTGGCTTGGTCGGTTCGGCTGACAAAGCAGCCTATGCGAAGTCGTATGGGTGCGATCATGTCATCAATGAAAAAGACGATGCCGATTGGCCCAAGAAAGTGAAAGAGCTTTTGGGTGGGCGCGGTGCAGACATTATTATTGATGGAAATGCTGGGCCCACCGCGCCGAAGAACCTGCAATGTTTGGCGCCCATGGGTCAGGTGATTTACATCGGGGCGATGGCTGGCCAAGCGCCTGATGTCAACATATCAGGGCTGATTGCGGGCTCGGCGGCTGTGCGCGGCTTTGTCATGTATCACGGCATGGCCAAAACCAAAGGCGCTGAATTCAAAGAAGTTCATGAGAAGCTGATCAGTGGTAAGTGGAAGTTCCCGCTTAATCCGCCGATCCCGCTGGACCACATTGCCAAGGCGCATGAGGATTTCGAGAACCGCCGTACCATGGGCCGGACGATCTTCACCGTGGGCGGCGAGATTTAAAGCCAGAGCGTTTTAGGGCGAAGTGGACTTCGGTTCGCCCGCTCAAAACGCGACCAAACAAGAGTCTAGAGCGCGATTTTGATTCGATCAAAAGCTATCGCGTTTTAGCCTCGGTTTTGCCATACTTGCCGCCTAATATTTGGGTCATCAGGAGGTTGATATGAAGCACATTTCATACGCTCTCGCAGGGCTCGTGGCTCTGGCATCGCCAGCATTGGCACAAACCAAGGCGGCGGATGAAGTTTCGATCCCGTTTGTCAACTTTGGCGGCATTGATGACTGGCGCGCCGATGGCCGCGAAGGCCTGTATATCAAGGGTCGCCGGAACAACGAGTGGTACTACGCTAAGCTGCTGTCATCGTGCCAGGGCTTGCCCTTTGCCGAGGCGATTGGCTTTAAAAGCAACCCGCCCAGCATTTTCGATAGGTTCAGCACGATCATTGTTGATGGCCAGCCCTGCCCACTGACCTCGCTGGTCAAATCTGACAAGCCAGCAGCCAAGAAATAAACCCGAGCACGAGACGGGCACTTTGGCTATTCTGGCCCCATGCTCGACGTTGCACTAACCGCCTTTGCCACCTTCTTTGTGATCATCGACCCCATCGGTGTCGTGCCGTTGTTCGTGGGTCTGACGTCGCACATGGATGGCATCCAGCGCCGTCGCACTGCGGTTCGTGCGGTCATCATTGCCACGGGCATTCTGCTGACCTTCACGGTCCTGGGCCAACCGATGCTCAGTTACCTTGGCATCAGCTTGCCAGCATTCCGCATCGCCGGTGGAATATTGTTATTGCTGTTGGCGGTGGACATGGTGGTGGTTAAAAGCTCTGGCATTCGCACGACCACGCCCAAGGAGGATGAGGAGGCCACCCACCGGCCCGATGTTACGGTATTCCCCTTAGCCATTCCCCTGATCGCGGGGCCGGGGTCGATCACCGCCGTGATCCTTCAACAAAGTCATCATGCGGGGCATTTGATCGAGCGCCTCATCGTTGCCGGTGTGATGGTGGGGGTGCTGGCCATGTTAGTGGTCGGCTTGCTCAGCTCAGGTTTCATCATGCGGCTGTTGGGGGTTACGGGCGTCAATGTCATCACACGTGTATTTGGCATCATCCTGACGGCGGTGGCGGTCAGCAATATTATCGAGGGGATTAGGGCCAGTTTCCCAGCGCTGGGTTGATAACCAACACTACAAAAATGTGCCAAAGACGAATCGCGACAAAAAAATAGGGGTGACTTTAATGCCGATCTCACGACGCACTTTTACACGCACTGCCGGCCTTGTGGCAGCTGTGCCGTTGCTGCGCGGTGTGCGCGCCAAGGCAGCAGACACAGCAGATGTCGTTGTCATCGGTGCTGGGCTTTCGGGCCTGAACGCGGCGTGGATATTGTCTGAGGCCGGGCTTGATGTGGTTGTGCTGGAAGGGGCCTCACGCATCGGTGGGCGTGTATGGACCGCACATGATTCAGTCAATGAGCCTGACCTTGGTGCCAGTCAAGTTGGCCCCACTTACGCCCGCGTGCTTGATTCAATTGATCGGCTTGGGCTGAAGCTGATCGACGAAGACCGCGCCATCATGCCATTTACGTACCATCTTGATGGCCAGCTTATTCGCGCCAAGGATTGGGCCGACCATGAGGCCAACAAAACAGTCGGCGCTGAACGCAAACTTGCGCCTATTTCCATCGGCAACACATTGCTCGCCAAAATCAACCCGATGAAAGAACTAGATGACTGGTTGCGCCCTGAGCTTAAGGAATTTGATGTGCCCATCGGCGACTTGCTGCGCAAAGCGGGCGTATCACCGGCGGCCGAAAAACTTTCCAGCCTGACGCAGGAACTGTGGACCACATCGGCCCTGGGGATGATGCAAGAAGCCTTCCGTGGTGCATTCGAAGCCAAGTTTGCTGGCGGCAGTAATGCCTCGCGGCCTGATCAACAGCGTGTTGAAACTGCGCCTGTGCTTGATAAGTGGCCCAAAAACATTGCGGGTGGCACTGATCAGTTGCCGTTGCGCATGGCCCAGCAACTCAAGCGCCCCGTTGTGATGAACAAAATTGTTGGTGCCATTGATATGGATGCCACCGGCGCAGACGTGACGTGCATTGATGGCACCAAAGTGCGTGCAAAGTACGTCGTGTCCGCAGTGCCGTTCTCGACGTTGCGGAGCATCTCGATTTCGCCAACGCCTGACCGGCTGCACCGCACCGCAATTGATGAAATGGGTTATGCTGAAACCACGCGCGCGTTTGCCACGTTTGCCGAACCCTTCTGGCAGCAAGACGGGCTTGACCCATCGTTGTTCACCGATACCGCACTGCGCATGGTGTGGATGCTCGATAATCATACCGGCAAACCCAACGCGCCCACCAAAGGCCCGTTCCGGGCGATGTTCGTGATGACCTGGCGCACGGCAGACCGTGTTGCCATGATGTCAACCGAGGCGGCCTCAAAATTCCTGGTTGATGAATTCACCCGCATTCGCCCCGCGGCCAAGGGGTTGCTCAAAATCAACCGCTTCCACTCATGGGGCCGCCAGCCCTTGCAGCGGGGGTGTCGTCACATCTTCAAGCCCGGACAAATCACGGCCTTTGCGGTCGATATGATCAAACCGTGGCAACGACTACACTTTGCCGGTGAGCATACGCGCCGCCTTGAACAGGGCATGGAGTCAGCGATGGAAAGCGGCGAGCGCGCCGCGCAAGAAGTGCTGGCACTGGTGGGGTGAAACGCGCCCACAGCACGAGATGAACCAGCGTGGCGTTAATGAATTGAGCCCTCGGAGTAAACTATCAATGCTAAAACTCATAGTTCATCTGATTGTTGTTTCCGCAGTAATATTTACTGTCGATGCAGCCACAGCCAAGGCTGGAAAAAACAAGCCCGCACCCGGGACCACGTTTCACGACTGTCGCGATTGCCCCGAGATGATGGTTGTTCCCGCCGGAACCGCATTGATTGGCTCGGTCGATTCCGAAGTTGGTCGATTGGGTAATGAAGGCCCGCAGCATGAAGTAAAAATTGCCCGGGCTTTCGCCATTTCTAAGTTTGAAGTGACGCGCGGTCAGTACGCATTTTTTGTACGCGAGACCGGGCATGTCACGGGAAATAGCTGCACAGTCTGGACCGGGGCCAAGGGTGGTGAGGCCGTCGAGGGCAAAAGTTGGCAAGATCCAAATTTCCCGCAAACCGATAACCACCCGGTGGTTTGCATTTCATGGAACGATGCCAATGATTATGTGAACTGGCTGCGAAAAAAGACCGGCAAGCCCTATCGTTTTTTAAGCGAGGCGGAGTGGGAATATGCAGCGCGCGCAGGCACCACCACGCGTTATTCGTTTGGTGATGATGCGAAAGACATTTGCAAGTATGCCAATGTGCCCGACCAAACCGCGAAAGACAGCGTGCGCGGCTCGCCCTGGCTCTATACGGACTGCACCGATGGCTACGGCGTGCAGACGTCTCCCGTGGGGTCGTTCGCGGC
>JANLSL010000007.1:0-1519 GCA_031362385.1 Alphaproteobacteria bacterium
CATTCGCAATCGCTATGGAAGTCCCACGCCCGCACCTGCTCCTGTTCCCTTTGTCGGCGGATATAACGGCTATGACCCGAATATGCTTTTCCAAGGCGGCTTTGGTGGAGACGCGGGCGGGTATAACTTTTATCAACCCGCTGATCCTGGCCCACAGGCTGTGCCTGGCCCCACACAAGGTGGCCCGCCTGATACGTTTGTCGCTGATTTCTCTGGCGATACGCAAGATGCATTCAAAATGGCGCGTTCGTTTGCCAACAACGCAACACCCGCAGACATGCGCGGCATCGCCACAGACGTGGGCGGATACCGTGCGTTAATCGCCCGAGGGCTTGATCCAAATTCGGCTCCGAATAGAGAGGTAGCAAGCGCGATCAGCGGTTTGGATGAGTTATCAAACAGCGCTGACCCGCAATTCGACCCGTATTCTGATTTTACGGGTCAGAATGTATCAGCCGAAAGTTATGACGCTGCACAAATGGAAGCTGGCCCGGGCATGGCCGCCGCCCAAGTGGGCACGGTCAACGATATCGCCGCCCGTCGCGGGGCCGACATGATGAACGCCTATTTGAACCCCTACACGCAACAGGTGGTTGATACCTCGTTGGCTGACTATGATGTGGGCGTTGACCGTCAGGCCAATCAAGCCCGCGCCCGGCGCGATGCATCGTCCGCGTTTGGTGATCGTGCGGCAATCGCTGATGCGGTATTTTCAGCCGACAGTAATCGCGGGCGCGGTTCGCTGTCGTCTAACTTGCGCAGCCAAGCCTTCAATACGTCGGCGGGCTTTGGAATGCAGGACTCTGATCGGTTTCTTGAGGCTGATCGGTCTAATCAGCAGGTGTCGCTCCAGCGCCAGCTCGAGAACTCACGGCTGGCCCAGGCCGCCGCACAAGCTAACGCACAAGTCGAGTTCAACCGCCGTCAGTTCAACACCCAGCTCGATCAGGGCACGCGCGAAGGCAATGCAAATATGCGCCAAGCCGCAAGTTTCAAAAATAACGATACAGCAAATAGTTTTGTGCTGGCCAATGATAAGCGAAAGCGCGACCTGGAAATGCAGAATTTCAATGCGTACCTCGCTAACAATTCACAACGCCTGGATGCGGTTAATGCGCGGGCCAGTACGGCGCAAAGCCAGCAGCTCAACCAACTCAATATCGCCCGTGGCCTGACGGATATTGCCCAAGGTCAAAGCGGTATTTTAGGTCAAGCTGATGCCGCTCAACAGCGGCGTATTGCGGCACTCACAGATGTGGGCGGGGCCATTGATGATCGCAACCAGGCGATCAATGACGAATATCTGAATACCATTCAGTTTGGGTCAAGCTTGTTGAACGGCTTGCCAAATGAATCCACCACCACGCAAACGACTGTGACGCCGAAAAAGAAGAAAAATTTACTAGGCAAGGTTTTGAGGGGCGCGATCGGCGCAGCATCAGTAGCAAGCGGTATGGGTTATGGTGGTCCTGCTCTCGAAATACTTCTTGGCGGCGCGCGAGGTGCAACAAAATAAATG
>JANLSL010000019.1:0-8178 GCA_031362385.1 Alphaproteobacteria bacterium
CCCGCCTTTTGTGAGATCGCGCGTACCTGGGCGGCTGAGGAAGAACAGCACGGCCTAGCCCTGGGGCGGTGGGCCGAGCTGGCTGACCCAAATTTCAAATTTGATGCTGCCTTTCATGCCTTTCGCCAGCTCTACCGGATTCCAGTCGAGGCCACCTCATCAGTGCGCGGCTCGAAAACAGGTGAGCTGTGTGCGCGCTGTGTGGTGGAAACCGGCACCAGCTCGTTTTATTCGGCGCTCCGCGATGCGGTAGATGAGCCTGCACTTAAAGCAATTTGCGCCAAAATTGCCGCCGATGAATTCAAACATTACAAAGTTTTCTTTGCGGCGATGGAACGTTACCACGCGCATGAGCCGCTCGGGCTTTTCAGGCGGCTCAAAGTCGCATTGGGGCGCCTCCAAGAAGCCGATGACGACGAGCTCGCCTCGGCATACTTTGCAGGCAATAACGTGCCAGGGCGCTATAATCGAACTGCAAGTGCGTCAGCGTATCGTGCGCGTGCCTTTGGATTTTACCGCGAGCACCATACTCAACGCGCTGGCTTTATGATTGCCAGGGCCGTTGGTTTAAATCCTGATGGGGTGGTGGGCCGGGTAATTCAAAAAGGTATGTGGTTGGTGATTGGCTTCGCGGGACGCAATTTCCGCAGCAAAACCTATGCTTTTACCAGCGCATCGACGGCTGACTGAAATGCAGCCACAACTTGCACGTAAATCGCGCGCTTGAAACCAACAATCACCGTGGGCAGTTCGTGAAAGGGCAGCCACTTCCAAGTGGCAAATTCAGGGTGCGCCGTGTTGATATTGATGTCGCTGTCAGCTCCTAAAAAGCGCATCAGGAGCCATTTTTGTTCTTGGCCGCGATATTTCCCTTTCCACATTTTTTCAGCAAGGTCGGGGGGCAGGTCATAGCGCAACCAGTCAGGTGTTTCGGCAATGATCTCGGCTTTGTCGGTGCCGATTTCTTCCAACATCTCGCGCACAGCAGCGGTGCGTGGCTCTTCGCCGGTGTCGATACCCCCTTGGGGCATTTGCCAGGCTGGCGCAGTGCTATCGCTGCGTTGGCCAACAAAAACCAATCCCTTGGAATTGATCAATGCAATACCGACGCCGCGCCGATAGGGGCGGGATTGAGTGAGTCCGGCTGACATGAATTTACTGGACGAGGACTTGCGAGATGGGGGCGAGCGCAATGCCCTTCTTGGGTAGTTGATCAATCCACAAGGCCAGCCGCTCGAAGCTCACAGGCAAGGCGTCCATCACAGCAACGCTGCTGCCTTGGTATTTTGCCAGACGTTCAGCGTAGTCGAAGCGGGCATCAACCGAGGCGCGGAATGGGCGTTCGTCGAGAACAACATCAGCGGTGACCGAGGGAACCTCGTTCTCACTCGCCCGAATGCCAGGGCGCCCTTGGACATAAAACATATTCGACTGCTTGAGCTTGCCGAAAACCTCGCCGATATGGCCCTGTGATTCGCGGAACTTACTGCCCGTAGAGTCATAGATTCCAACTGCGCCGGTTGCCTCTTTCAGAATTGTATCCAGCCGGTCTTGGTTCTCTTTTGAGCTGAGCGTTGTCAACAGCCCCAGTGGGCCTGGGTCGTCTGACGGGAACGCTTTACTTTCCATCGGTACTTCGATCAATACTTCGTGGCCCTTCTGTTTGGCGCGCTCCATCAGTCTTTTTAAATCTCGCGCATAAGGGCTAAAGGCCATCGCAACACTCGGGGGCAGCTTTGCAATGGCGGCCTCGGTGGCCGCTTTGTTGAGGCCAAGGCCTTGCACAACAATGGCGATCTTTGCCGAGGCGGGTACTGAGGACGTGTCGACTTTGATGTTCCCAATCGCTGCAAAACGTGGTGGCGGCGCACCGATGCTGGTTTTCTCGGTTGGTGGCAGGCGTGGGTCATTGAGGCGCGGGCGGCCGCCTGCTGCAGTCGGACCCAGATTCTCATTCTCGAAACGCCGCGGTGCACCAGGTGCCGTCATCGCCGGTGACATCAATGATGGAATTCCTGCGACTTGTTCTTCTTGATCGGCGGCTGGCTCTTTATTTGTTTCAGGCTTTGGCGCTGCCTTCGCCCCTGCCTTGTTGCTTGCGGCGGGTTTTGTAGTAGCCACTTCGGTGGCCGCCGTTTTAGCTGACTCAGACATGCCGGGCGCTTCTGGCTTTTTCTCAGTCGCATTTTCAGAGCCCGAGGGTGCCGGTTTAGTTGTGTCAGCTTTGGCTACGTCGCGCGTCGGAAGTGCAACAGTTTTACCAGCAAGGCTGTCGTCAGCATCTTTTGATTCAGGTGCAGTTTTGGCTTCTATCGCTTTGGAGTCGTCCGTTACGCCGAGGCGGCGTGCTCCAGCGGGTTGGGTTGGCGTCAGCCACGGGCGACGTTCGTTGGCTTGTGGGTTTGCAGAAGTGGAGTCTTCTTCCAATTGGAGTCCGGCGAGCGAACCGGTTGTTGGCGGCACCGGGACGTCGCTGGTCATTACGATCGTACTGACAAGACCGATCAGGCCGAGAATAAGAACGCCGCTGACGCCGATGGCGATTTTGGGTCCAAGGTTAGCAATACCTTTGCCCTCGCCCTCGAATAAATTGTCACCGCCGAATGCATCAATGGCTTTTTTCTCGCGGCTGAGCACGCCGCGCAGTTTTTCTACAGCATTGGTGATGGTCTCACGCGAGAGGGCCATGGTCTGTATATCCACCGTTCTCAAAGCCGAGTTTACCTCGGTCGGGCGTTCGCAGCAAAAGTGGGGCGCGGTCTTGCGCCTGGAATCAGATCATTTGTAACTGGGCATCCCTTAACAGCACCCTAAGATCGCCCTAGTTCTGGGCAGCGCGTTGATAGATCGAGATCCCACGCAACAGATCGAGGGCGCGGGCGAGCTGATAGTCATCAGTATCTTGGGTACCCTTTTGCTCGGCTGCTGCGGCAGGGGCCCCGGCGGGAGCACTAGTCCCCGGAGCACTAGCCCCCGGAGCAGGTTTGCCACCGGCAGGAGCCGCTGGTGGGGTGCCTGCTGGCGCCGCTGCGGGCGCTGGCAGCGTATCATTGCGCAAGGTGCCGGGCAGGTCAGCCTCAGCACGGCGAAAACCAGGGGTATTGGAACGCTGAACGGTCGCTTGTTTGACCTCAATATCAGGCTCGATCCCGGTATTCTGAATTGAACGACCGCTGGGGGTGTAATAACGCGCCGTCGTCAAGCGCATTGCGCTTTCGCCCCGACCCAACGGGATGATCGTTTGCACAGAGCCTTTGCCGAAAGACTTAATGCCCAGCACGACTGCACGACCATGATCTTGCAATGCACCGGCGACAATTTCCGAAGCTGAGGCTGAGCCATCGTTGACCAGCACGACCATGGGTTTGCCTTGCGCTAGGTCGCCCGGTTTTGCGTTATAGCGTTGGATTTCTTCAAGACGCCGCGTGCGTGTCGAGACAATTTCGCCACGCTCAAGAAAAGTATCTGAAACCGAAATTGCTTGCTCGAGCAAGCCACCGGGATTGTTGCGCAGGTCAAGCACGTAGCCGCGCAGCTTTGTTCCAACTTTTGTGTTGATGTCTTTAATCGCCGCTTCAAGCCCCGTTTGAGTCTGCTCATTGAAAGAAGTGATACGCAAATAACCGATATCGCCTTCAGCGCGTGAGCGCACTGAACGCACCTTGATCACAGCGCGTTTCATTTTCAGGTCAAACGGGTCAAGGTTTTGGCGCTTCATCGTGACAGTAATTTCGGTGTCAGGCGCGCCGCGCATTTTTTCAACTGCTTCGTTAAGCGTCAGCCCGATCACGGGTTTGCCGTCGATCCCAATAATATAATCACCGGGCTGTACGCCAGCTTTAGCTGCGGGCGTATCATCAATCGGCGACACCACTTTGACCAGGCCGTTCTCCATGTTGACCTCAATGCCCAGGCCAGCAAACTCACCCTTTGTTTGTTCTTGCATATCTTGGAAATTTTTCGCCGGCATGTAGCCAGAATGCGGATCGAGCGACGTCAGCATGCCATCAATCGCACTCTCAAGAAGTTTTTGGTCTGTAACTTCTTCGACATAATCACGCCGCACGCGCTCGAAAACGTCACCAAAGAGTTCGAGATACTTATACGTATCGTTTGAAAACTTTGTTTCCGCCGCGTGAGCAGGCAGTGACAACGCAATGCTCGCTCCTGAAAGAAAAAACGCAGTCGAGAGTTTTGTTTTAAACATAAAGGTCATCCGCTGTTTTTGCCTGTGCGGCTATTAAGCCATGAGAGTGGGTTTACGGGTTGTCCGTTAAGGCGCAGTTCGACGTAAAGATCGGCTGTGCTTTCGTTGTTCATAACGCCGACCGGTTCGCCCGCAAAGACGCGTTGATCAAGTACGCAGTCAATACGACCTAAACCCGATAGAAGTGTATGATATCCCTCGCTATGTTCGATGATCAAGAGAAGGCCGTAACCGCGGAACGGACCGGCAAAGGCAACAATGCCGTCAAACGGCGCAATCACTTGGCCATTGGCCCGTGTGGCGATAACGATGCCCTTGCTTGTCCCACCGGGACCCTCGCTGTCTTCTCCATAACGCTTTTTTAATGTCCCCACGACTGGAAATGGCATGGTCCCACGTGCCTGGCTAAAGGGTTTCAGGTCTGGTGGCTTGGTGGGCGTGCGTGCCGTTTCACGGGGCAATGCCGCCATCTGAGTCTCGGATTTTGAGCTTTTCGTCTCCACGCCGGGCGGTGGTTTAAGCACAATGCGTCCGGCCTGCACTGATGTGGCGGCGTCTGCGCGGCGCTGAGCTTCTTGGCGCTTTGCCTCGTCAGCGCGCGCGGCGATCACTTTTGTGACCAAGTCTTTTAAGTCACTGGCTTCAGCGGCCAGCCGCTGCACCTTAGTAGTGGCCTCGGTATTTGCTGTTTGCAATTCACTTTGCAGTTTTGCTTTTTCTTGCTCGGCGGTTTCCAAAGCGCGCCGCTTATCGATCAGGCCCGCAGTTGCCAACGCAATTTTTTGCTGCTGAGATTCCATCTCGGCGCGCACACCAGTTAACTCAGCTAACTCACCGTGCAATTTTTTTGTGGAATCTTTTACAGCAGGCACCGCTGCGCGTAGTAAAATGGCAGTGCGAACTGCGTCATCAGGCCTCAGCGGGGAAAGTGTCACGGCATCGGTGGGTCGCAAAGCCATACGCTGTAAGGCCATGGCTAAATGTTGCAGTTGTTCATCGCGCAAACCGAGTGTCGACTTGAGGTGTTGTTCTTGTTTTTCTAAATCGCTCAGGCGATTCTCTAGAATGCTCAGGGACGATTCTTGACCCTGAATGTCTTCGGCTAAACGCACCATGGTGGTGCGAATCGCACCCAGTTCGCGGGTCGCACTTTCTTGGCGCTGCTGAAGGCGGACTTTTTCAGCTTCGGCTGCTTTGAGGTCTTGCTCGATGGTGCGTAACCGCTGCTCCTCAGCGGTTGGCTCTTGTGCCGTCACGGGCCACGACTGTGCGGCTGCACTCAATGCAAGCAAAAGGATAAAGCTAAATCGCAGCACTGCTGCGGGCTAACGAATGTCCGGTCATCTCTGCCGGTTGGGGAAGGTGCAACAATTGCAGTACAGTCGGCGCAACGTCTGCCAAGCGCCCGTCGGTGAGTGCGATAAAACGTGCGGGTGGATTAACTAAAACGATTGGAACCTGACCAACAGTATGCTGCGTATGAGGCTCGTCTGTGGCGGGGTCGCGCATCATTTCCAAGTTGCCGTGATCGGCTGAAATTAATAGCGTTCCACCGCTTTTTTTAACAGCGGACTCGAGTTGACCCAAACATCCATCAATGGCCTCTGCGGCCTTAATGGCCGCAGGTAGAATGCCAGTATGGCCCACCATATCGCCATTGGCGTAGTTGACGATAATGAGGTCAAATTTCTCGCTCTCAACTGCATCGACAATGTGAGCGGTGACTTCGGGGGCAGACATTTCCGGTTGCAAATCATAGGTGGCGACTTTTGGACTTTGCACCAAAATACGCTGTTCGCCTGGAACCTCAGCTTCACTCCCGCCGTTTAAAAAGAACGTCACATGGGCGTATTTCTCGGTCTCGGCGATGCGCAGCTGTTTCAATCCCGCAGCACTGACGACCTGGCCCAACACATTCGCAGCACTTCCGGCGGCAAACAGCGCAGTCATGAACTTATTCAGCGCGGATGAATACTCCGTCAGGCCGGTTGCAGCTGCAAATTTAATGGTGCGTGGTCGCGTGAAACCAGCAAATGTGGGATCTAATAACGCGGTCAGAATTTGGCGTACACGATCTGCGCGGAAATTTCCCACCAAAATTCCATCGCCGTCCTTCATGCCGGCATACCCTTGCATCACGACAGGAATCATAAATTCATCGGTGATCGATGCGCCATAAGATGCCCGGATGGCACTGATCGGATCAGCGGCACGTTGAAGACCAGCATGGCCTTGCGCTTCGGCAATCGCGAGATAACCTTTCTCAACGCGCTCCCATCGTTTGTCACGGTCCATGCCGTAATATCGTCCACCCACAGTCGCAATCGATATCAACTTGTGTGGTTTTATATCTGCGACGAATTTTTCCATAAATCCGGCAGCTGATTGTGGTGGGCAATCGCGACCATCAAGGAATGCGTGAATATGCACTGGCACACCGGCACCGCTGATGATTTTTGCCAGCTCAATAATTTGATCTTGATGTGAATGCACCCCGCCGGGGGAAATTAACCCCAGCAGATGACAGGCACCGCCGCTTTTTTTAAGTGTGGCGATAAAGTTTGTCAGATTGGGGTTTTTGGCAAGGCTGCCATCGGCAATGGCGGCATCAATGCGTGGCAGGTCTTGCATCATCACGCGGCCAGCACCGATGTTCATATGCCCGACCTCTGAATTACCCATTTGCCCATCAGGCAGGCCAACGTCGCGTCCGCTGGTTTCCACCAGGGCGTGGGGGCAGGTGGCCAAAAAGCGAATCCAGTTAGGGGTGCGCGCAAGAGCAATGGCGTTGTTGTCGCGCTCAACGCGGTGGCCCCAGCCGTCGAGGATGCACAGTATGACCGGGGTGGGGCGGGAAGCGCTCATCACATTGCTAAAATTAATTGCGAGGTTGGGCAGACGATCACGCGTGGCTTCTTTTGATCTTAAAGCCAGCCCAAAGCAATACCAAAAACAGTTTATATTTCAATGGATTGCGCCATATTCTCAAAACGTGAAAAACCACCCAGCGGCCTTGCGCAGAGCGGTGCGATGGTCGATATATGGCTCTGAGAGGCTGGCGGTGGACGGACGTCTCGCCAACCCGGTCAGGTCCGGAAGGAAGCAGCCGTAACGAATCTCGTCTGGGTCGCTGTCCAGTCTCTCGCCTTCATCATCTGCCAGGCTGCATTTCGTACCCATGACCGACAGCCCATCCGAACAGGCGGCCGCCACCGGCACATCAGCCGCCAGCTATCGGGTACTTGCCCGCAAATATCGGCCCACACGGTTTACCGATTTGATCGGCCAAGAGGCCGTGGTGCGCACCCTCACCAATGCCATTACCTCGGGGCGCATTGCTCAGGGCTATATGCTCACAGGGGTTCGCGGTGTTGGCAAAACCACAACTGCTCGTTTGATTGCGCGCGCCCTGAACTGCATCGGCGTAGATGGCAAGGGTGGCCCAACGCCTGATCCGTGCGGCACTTGTGTACATTGTACCGGCATTGCTGAGGATCGCCATGTCGATGTGTTGGAGATGGACGCGGCGAGCCGCACCGGTATCGACGACATTCGAGAGCTGCTCGACGGCGTGCGCTATCGCCCAACCTCAGCGCGCTACAAAGTCTATATCGTCGACGAAGTCCACATGCTGTCTGAGAAGGCATTCAACGCATTACTCAAAACGTTGGAAGAGCCACCGGCTCATGTGAAGTTTATTTTTGCGACGACTGAAATTCGTAAGGTTCCTGTGACGGTGCTGTCGCGCTGTCAGCGCTTTGATTTGCGGCGCATTGAATCGGACGAATTGACAAAACTTTTTTCAAGTGTTGCCGCGAAGGAGAGCGCCAAAGTTGAGCCCGGTGCGCTCAATCTGATTGCGCGGGCTGCCGATGGTTCAGCGCGTGATGGATTATCAATTCTTGACCAAGCGATTTCCCAAGCAACCGGGGCTGGCGATCAAACTGTGACCGAGCAAGCGGTGCGCGATA
>JANLSL010000035.1:0-1886 GCA_031362385.1 Alphaproteobacteria bacterium
CAGGTAGTTTGAGAGTTGGGGCCTTCATTTTGCGCCGCCTCTCGTAATCAACATCTCGATATAAAATGGTTCATCCGTTCGTGATGAGCCCGATGTAGAAACCTCACCTTCGGTAGATTCTTTAAACAACCCGCCAGCAAGCGCCGTTGCGGCTTGGGCAGCAACCGGCTCCTTAGTCATTTTCACAGCAAACTCCTTGCCAAAGACTTCGCCGAATCTTTTCTCAAGCCGCGCCGCAGCTTTTACCGCTTCGTCAGCTGTTGAGACAACGCTGGCAAGGCGCATGGCAAGTGTCATCGAGTACCCACCTGCCCCAGCTTTACCAGCCGCGGCAGATCGTGCCTCAGTCGATGGCGCGAATTTGAAGCGAAGTAATTCAGCCTCACCCTGCTGCGCATCATAAACCTTAGAAATCAGCGGCAGCATGTCGATCTTGGCGATATCCATCGCCGCATCAACATCAAGAATATTGCGCAGCTTTGCAGCATCGTAGGGCAATGCAGCAAGGCTAGCGGTCTCTTGCGAAAGAGAGGATTTGAAAGTTGCTATTTTAGCCGCGGCTTCGGCGCGCGCTTGGCTGGCCGAAAAATAATTCACAGCCGTAAGGCCTGTCCATGCCAACAGTGAGGCTGCAACCACCCCAGCAACATAGGGCGCTGAAACAAATGAAAGTTCGCGCAAGTCATCGCGGATGTCGCCCATGGCAACTGAGCGCGTAAGCTTGAGATTAGGTGTACGTTTATTTGCAAACCAGGCGGCGTGTAAGACATCGCAATAGGCTTGGTCCTCAGGCCCGATGGAACCCAGACCCAGCATGGCCCCGGCTTCATGTGGCGTCAGCATGCTAACACCGCGGGCACCCGTCCATTCCAGCTTCTCAAGAGCCTCACGATTGGCCGCAGTCGTTAAAACCACGAGGTCCAAAGGCTCGCCGACGGAATACCCCAATCGGCGCAAGTAAGTGATTGTCGCCTTGAAATCGCGCACGATCATATCGGCGAATTCATCGGGTGGCGTTTCTGGCGGTGGGGCTTGGGTCAGGCGCGTCAGGCTCAGGCGGCCATTTTTGGCGATAATTTGGCGCAAGCCACCCGTGACATTGATTCCAATAAAATGCTGCCAATGATTACCTTGCTCGACTGCTGCGGCATCTTTGGGGGCCAACGCTGCGACGATATCGGCGTTCTCTGGCGCGACGGCGTAAACCCCGCCCTTCTCGTTCGGCAGACTTTCGTAAAACTCGATCCAGCCGGGAATACGGCCATCGAGCGGAACTGAAGCGAATTCATAAATCAGGGTGGCATTTTTAGCGCCGGGTCCAATCAGTCGCGCGCCGCGCATGGACTGACCTGGAAACGCCATCGTGATATGGCGGCTGAGAATTTTGCGGCGATCCAGAATATTGACCTTGGGAATTTCTTCTTCTTTAAAGGCTTGATCAAGCGTGTCGATCATCACCGACACGCGCCCCTTCTTGTCTTCTGCCAAGGCTTCGCCCAACTCCTCAAGCGCTGTGGCTGGATCTGGCGATGCCAACCACGCGTTCGAGAACTTTTTGTCGATGAACTTAATCAAGACAACGTTGTCGTCGCCGATATTGAGAACGTATTCACTCTTTGCCATTGTTGGCGATCCCCGCCGCGCCGCTTTACGTTAATTTCGAAAGGCTGTCGTAGATCGGGCCCATAACACCCACCACAATCCAGCCCATAATGATCCCCGAGATTGCCGTCATCGCCGGCTCGATCGAGCCAATCATCACGTCAATCGCTTCGTCAACATCTTTGTCATAGAAACCAGTAACGTTATCAAGTACGCCGCCTAAGTTACCGCTATCTTCCCCAATCTTGATCATCCGCACGACTAGGCTGGGGAATTGACCTGTG